>JAKQWJ010000335.1 GCA_029562045.1 Spirochaetota bacterium
CCGCGGCTCCGCGGACGCCGCCACGGGAACGGATGAAACAAGCTTCGTATTGCGGGACGCGCCGGCGGGGTCCGAAACACCGGAGCGCCCCCCCGCCGTCTTCGGCCTCTGGGACTTCGTCCGGATGGTTCTGGTCCTCGCCTTCGTGGTGGGGCTCATCTACGGCGCCTTCCATCTGCTGAAAAAAATCTCCGCTCCCCGGGAGGGAGGCCTGCGCTTTCTTGAGGTGCTGGAGACCCGCAACCTGGCGGCGGGCCGAAACCTCCATCTGGTGGAGGTGGGGAACCAGGTTCTGCTGGTGGGGTCCGCCGAAGGCGGAGTGCGGCTGGTGGCGGAGATCACCGACAGGGAAACCATCGACGCCATAAAGCTGAAGGCGTCCGAGGCCGCGGCGGCGCCGAAGGCCGGCAATTTCGCGGATCTGCTGAAAGGTTTTCTGCATCGGGGGGATGGGGAGACCGCCCCGGGGGAATCCCTGGATTTCATCAAACGGCAGAGGGACAGATTGAAAAAACTTCCGTGACAACCCGGAACGGGAGACTGGGGGGGGAATGAAAAAACGACGAATACTGCTCTGTCTTGCGCTTGCCGCCGTCCTCGCGCCGGCGGGTGTTTTCGCCCAGGCGGGGGGCAACGCCCCGCTGACGGTCCCCTTCGTGGATCTGACCATCCGCCAGCCCGGGACGAACCAGGAGGTGGCCTTTTCCCTCCAGCTTCTGCTGCTCCTGGCGGTCCTCAGCCTGGCCCCGTCGCTGGTCATCATCATGACCTCCTTCCTGCGGATATCCATCGTGCTGGATTTCGTCAAGCGGGCCCTGTCCCTGCAGCAGGTCCCGCCCAACCAGGTCATTCTGGGAATCGCGCTGTTTCTCACGGTGTTCATCATGTGGCCCACCCTGAACCGGATCTATACGGAGGCCTTCGTTCCTTTTTCCCAGGGCAGAATGAATATCGAGGAGGCCTACCGGGGGGCGGAGGGCCCTCTGCGGATTTTCATGTACCGGCAGATGGAGGGGCGCCCGGACAATATCCGGCTCTTTATGCGGCTTTCCGGTCTGCCCCGGCCGGGGACCCTGGCGGACGTTCCCACCCGGGTGCTGATCCCCGCCTTCATCCTCCACGAAATGACGGTGGCTTTTCAGATAGGGATCCTGCTCTTCATCCCCTTCATCATAATAGACATGGTGGTGGCCTCGACGCTCATGTCCATGGGCATGATCATGCTTCCTCCGGTGATGATCTCCATGCCCTTCAAACTGGTCCTTTTCGTTCTGGTGGACGGCTGGGGGCTCCTGACGGAGCAGATCGTGGCGAGTTTCCGGTGAGGGAGGGTTTTCTGTGAGTCTGGGTTATGCGGTGTATCTCATGAGGGGCGCGATCTTCCAGATCCTGATCCTGTCCGCGCCGGTTCTGGTCATCGGCCTTCTGGTGGGGCTGGTGGTCTCGATCCTGCAGGCCACGACCTCGATCCAGGAGCAGACCCTGACCTTCGTTCCGAAGATCGCGGCGATTCTGCTGTCCCTGGTGTTTTTCGGGCCCTGGATCTTCGCTTCCCTGGCCCAGTATACGGTGCAGCTTTTCCGGCAGATTCCGCAGATGGTGAGGTAGATCGTGCTGGGAACCCTGGTGGCGGACAGCGGGCTTTTTTTCCTCGTTTTCGCGCGGGTCCTCGCGCTGGTGGAGACCGCGCCGCTCCTGTCCTCCGATGCGACTCCGCAGATCGGCAAGATCGCCCTGGGTTTCTTCGCCTCCTTCGTGGTTTTTCCCTGGGTCCGGGAAGCGGGCTACCCCATCCCCGAGAGCGGCCTGGCTTACGGGCTCTTGGCGGCGGGGGAGGCCCTGGTGGGGATCGTCATGGGGTTTTTCCTCACCCTCATCTATTCGGGCTTCCAGCTGGCGGGCCAGTACTACTCCCTGCAGATGGGCTTCGGGGCCTCGGAGGTCTTCGATCCCCTGGCGCAGATCGAAATCCCCATCATGGGGCAGTTTCTGAACCTCATCGCCATGCTGGTCTTCCTGATCACTTCGGGGTTCCAGAAGGTTTTCCTCGTCGGGGTATTCCGCTCCTTCCAGGCCATGCGGGCGGTGGATCTGGTGATCCACCGGGAGTACATCGTCCGCATGGTGCTTTCCGGGACGGCCCGGCTCTTCGAACAGAGCCTGGTCATCTCCCTGCCCATCCTGGGGACTCTCTTTCTCGTGTCCGTCACCATGGGGCTCCTGGCCAAGGCGGCCCCGCAGATGAATCTGTTGATGCTGGGGTTTCCCCTTTCCATCGGGACCGCCTTCCTGGTCCTCTTCCTGACCCTGCCCTTTCTGATGGAGATTTTCTCCGCGGTGGTGGACTACGGCTTCGAGGAGATACTCCGGCTCCTGACCCGGGCGCGGGAGGTCCGCGCATGATGGCCTTCGAACGCTACCGGACAATGGGCCTGCGGGCGGATCCCGCCCTGGCGGCCATGCACCTGCAGTGGTTCGCCGCGGAGGACGAGGGACGCACCGAGGAGCCCACGGAGCACAAGATCCGGAAGGCCCGGGAGGAGGGAAAGGTCGCCAAATCCATGGAGGTCTCCTCGGCGGTGGTCCTTCTCTTCGCGGTGGCCACCCTGGCGGCCCTGGGGCCCTACTACCTGCGGACCCTGCGGAGCATGATGGTCTTCTTTCTTCGAGGGCCCGGGGGAGGGGAGGTGGTGACCAACGGCAGCCTCTTTCCGGTTTTTCTGGGCTACTTCGTCCGCCTCGCCGCGCCGGTGGCCCTGGCGAGCCTGGTGGCGGCGGTCCTGGGCAACGTGATCCAGTTCGGCTTTCTCTTCACCGTGAAGCCCCTGGTCCCGGACCTGAACCGGATCGTTCCCCATTTTTCCCGCTTCATCCAGCGGTCGGTCCTCTCCGGAGAGGCTCTGTTCAACCTTTTCAAATCGGTCTTCAAGGTGCTGGTCATCGGCCTCATCGCCTTTCTGAACATCCGGATGGACTTCGGAAAGATAACGAGCATGATGCGGGGTCCCTTCCTGCAGGCCTGCGGCGGGATCCTGGGCATCGCCTTCCGCATCCTGCTGGAATCCGCGCTGGTGCTGCTGTTCCTGTCCCTCTTCGATTATCTGTTCCAGAAGAGGCAGCACATCGAGTCCCTGAAAATGTCCCGGCAGGAAGTGATCGAAGAGAGGAAGACCTACGAGGGGGACCCTCTGGTGCGGAGCCGGATGCGGCAGCGGATGCGGGAGCTCCTGGCCCGGGACATGGTGCGCACCGTTCCCCGGGCGGATGTGGTGGTGACCAACCCCACCCATTACGCGGTGGCGCTGGAGTACAAGACCGAGGCGATGGAGGCGCCCATGGTCACCGCCAAGGGGCGGGACCACGTGGCGGAGACCATAAAGAGGCTCGCCCGGGAGAGCTCGGTTCCCACGGTGGAGAACAAGCCCCTGGCCCGGGCGCTGTTCGCGGAGGTCGAATTGGGCGACACGATCCCGGTGAAGTATTACGAGGCGGTGGCGGCGGTTCTGAAGCAGGTGTATGCGATGAACGAAAAAAAGCGCCGGGCCGGATAGGAGGGCGCGGTGTCGGACGTGGGAACCATTTTCAACAACGCCTTTCTCCGGCAGAAGAGCGACGCCCTGGTGGCGGTGGGCGTGGTGGTCATCGTCATGATGCTGATCATCCCCCTGCCCACCTTTCTGCTGGACACCCTGATGGCCTTCAACCTGATGCTGAGCCTGCTGATCATCCTGATCACCCTGTACACCTCCCGGGCCCTGGAGTTTTCGGTTTTTCCCACCCTGCTGCTGGTGACGACGGTTTTCGGCCTGGCGCTGAACGTTTCCTCCACCCGGCTCATCCTGGCCCAGGGGCACCGGTTCGACGGCAAGATCATCAAAGCCTTCGCCGGCTTCGTGGTGGGCACCAAGGGCTCGGAGGGCCTGGTGATCGGCTTCATCATCTTCATCATCATCGTGGCGGTGCAGTTCATCGTCATCACCAAGGGGGCGACCCGGGTCGCGGAGGTGGCGGCCCGGTTCACCCTGGACGCCCTGCCGGGAAAGCAGATGGCCATCGAGGCGGAGTACAATTCCGGGGCCATCACCGAGGAGGAGTCCAGCCGGAAGAAAAACGATCTCCAGCGGGAGGTGGATTTCTACGGGGCCATGGACGGAGCCTCCAAGTTCGTTTCCGGAAACGTCAAGGTGGGCCTGCTGATCACCGCCATCAACCTCATCGGCGGCATGGTGGTGGGGATGTCCATCCACGGCGAGACCTGGAAGACCGCGGTGGACACCTATTTCTCCCTCACCATCGGGGACGGCCTGGTTTCCCAGTTTCCCGCCCTGCTGGTCTCCACGGCTACGGGCCTCATCGTCACCCGGGCGGTCTCGGACGGCTCCTTCGGCTCCGACGTCACCCGGCAGTTCTCCCGGCAGTCCCGGATCTACTGGATCGCGTCGGTCTTCCTTATCATCCTCGCTTTCCTGCCCGGGTTCCCCTGGTATGTCCTTCTGCCCATGGGGCTCCTGACGGGTTTTTTCGCCTTCAACCTGTCGCGGAAGGAACTCCTCCCTTCCCAGGATGGGGCGGCCCAGGCGGCGGGCCGGGCGGCGCCGGCGGAGATCTCCCCGGTGGTGCCCCTGGACCCCCTGTCGCTGGAGCTGGGCTACGGGCTCATCCCTCTGGTGGACAAGGACCAGGGGGCGGAGCTCCTGGACCGGGTCACCCGGATCCGCAAGGAGGCGGCCCTGGACATAGGCCTGGTGGTGCCCCGGATCCGCATCATCGACAACATGAAGCTGGAACCCTCGGAGTACTGCCTGAAGATCAAGGGGGTGGAGGTGGGCCGGGGGACCCTGCGCCTGGAACGCTACCTGGCCATCAACCCCGGCGGCATCCGGGCGGAGCTGGAAGGGGAGGAGACCCGGGACCCCGCCTTCGGGCTTCCCGCCCTGTGGATCACCGAAGACCTGCGGGAGAGGGCGGAGCGCCTGGGCTACACCGTGGTGGATCCGCCGTCCATCATCGCCACCCATCTGACGGAAATCATCAAGAAGCATGCGGCGGAGATCCTGGGACGGCAGGAGCTCCAGTCCATTCTCGATGCCCTGAAGAGGGATTACCCCGCGGTGGTGGAGGATGTGCAGAAGCATCTGTCCCTGGGGGAGATCCAGAGGACTCTGCAGAACCTGCTCCGGGAACGGGTGTCCATCCGGAACATGGTGGCCATTCTGGAGACCCTGGCGGATTACGGGGCGGTGACCAAGGAAACCAGTTTCCTCACCGAAAAGGTCCGCCAGGCCCTGGCCCGGCAGATATGTCTCCAGTACGCCGACACCGGAATGGTCCTGCGGGTCTTCACCCTGGACCCCAGACTGGAGCAGGCCATCATCGATTCCCGGGTCGAGACCGCCGGCGGTCTGGTGGCGGCTCTGAAACCGGAAACCCAGCGCCGGTGGATCCACACCCTGGCCAACCGTCTCAGGGCGGTCCGGGACGGGGGCTTCTTCCCCATCGTTCTCTGCTCCGAAGCCGCCCGCCCCCTGGTGCGGTCCTCCACCGTCCGGGATTTTCCCGATCTGGTGGCGCTGTCGGTGCCGGAAATCATTCCGGACATGAAGATCGAATCTCTGGGTGAAATAAAGCTGGAAGGATAGACACGATGCAGTATTTTACGGAACAGGCGGATTCTCATCGGGAGGCCCTGGACAAGATCCGCCTGAAGTACGGCGACCAGGCGAAGATCCTCACCCATCGGACTGTGCGGCTCGGGGGCTTCCTCGGGCTCTTCACCCGGGAGGGGGTGGAGATAACCGGATACCTCTCCGGGACGGCGGGCCGCGCGCGTATGCCTGATCTGGAGGAGGAGAAGAAGAAGCTCCTGTCCGTCATCCCTCCTGCGGCTCCGAAACAGGACGGCGCCACCCTGCAGCAGGTGCTGAAGGAGGTCCAGTCCCTTCGGGAGAAGCTGGACGCGGCGCCTGCCCCGCCGGTCCGGTGGGACGAGAACGCCACGATCCGGCGGATCGCTGATCTTCTCCGGGACAACGATTTCAGCCCCTCCCGGATAGCTGCGATGGAGGAAAGGCTGAAGAAGGAGTTTTCGCTGGAGGAGCTGGAGGATTTCGACACCGTTCAGGACGCGGTGGTGGACTGGATCGGCGAATCCCTGGAGATATACCGGGAGAAGAAGGCTGCGGGGCCGAAGGTCTTCATCATCGTGGGCCCCACCGGCGTGGGAAAGACCACCACCATCGCCAAGCTGTCGGCCCGGTACGGGGTCAGCGCCGCCAGGCCCAAAAAGGTGAGGATCCTGACCATCGACAATTACCGGATAGGCGCCAAGGAGCAGATCGAAACCTACGGCGACATCATGGGCATCCCCGTGGCCTGCGTCGAAAACTTTCAGGACTTCAAGAAGCACCTGGCCCTGTACCGGGACGCGGACATCATCTTCGTCGACACCATCGGCAAGAGCCCCCGGGACTTCGTGAAGCTGGCGGAGATGAAGGAGCTCCTCGAAGCCGCCTCCGGCCAGGCGGGGGTGCACCTGGCGGTCAGCGCCACCACCAAGACCGCCGACATCCTGGACGTCATGCAGCAGTTCGAGCCCTTCGGCTACGAGTCGGTGATCGTCACGAAGCTGGACGAAACTTCCCGGGTGGGGGGCATCATCTCCGCGCTGGCGGACCGGCGCAAGAGTCTGTCCTACCTGACCGACGGCCAGAGGGTGCCTCAGGATATCGAGCTGGCCTCCCAGGTGCGGCTTCTTCTGCGGCTGCAGGGCTTCCGGGTGCGCAGAGATCACGTGGAAAAGAAATTCGGCCGTTCGGCCGAGGAAGTGACGGTGTAAGGAGCGGGCGATGGCGGACCAGGCGGAAACTCTTCGGGAAATCATGAAAACCAAAAACGGCCCGGTTCCCGGACCCTCGGGGGAAAAGACCCGGATCATCACCATAGCCAGCGGAAAGGGCGGGGTGGGGAAGACCAACATCTCCACCAACCTGGCGATAACCTATGCCCAGATGGGGAAAAAAGTGATCCTCATGGACGCCGACCTGGGGCTGGCCAACGTCAACGTGGTTCTGGGGATCATCCCGAAATACAATCTCTACCATCTCTTCCGGAAACAGAAGTCCATGCGGGAGATCATCATGGACACCGATTACGGCATCCGGATCGTCGCGGGGGCTTCCGGGTTCGCGAAGATAGCCAATCTGACGGAGGAGGAACGTTTCGACTTCGTGGGCGAGCTGCAGGAGCTTTCCGCGGCGGACATCATCATCATCGATACCAGCGCGGGGGTGTCCAACAATGTGCTCTCCTTCGTGGCCGCCGCCGATGAGGTTCTCATCGTCACGACACCGGAGCCGACGGCCATAACCGACGCCTACGGCATCATAAAAATCATCGCCACCGAGATCGACAATCTCAACCTGGGGCTCAAACTGATCGTCAACCGGGTAAAATCGGTGGTGGAGGGACGGAAGGTGGCGGAGCGGGTCATAACCATCGCCGGGCAGTTTCTGAATATCAAGGTCGATTATCTGGGTTATGTCTACGAGGACCCGGCGGTGCAGAGCGCCGTCATCCGGCAGAAACCCTTCATGATCGTGGACCCGAAGGGAAAGGCCAGCATCTGCCTCAAGCATATCGTCTCCCGGCTGGAGAAGGTGGAATATAGGGACGGGAAGGGGTTGGGCGGTTTTTTGAAAAAACTGCTGGGCGGAGGAAACGAGGATCGGGACCCCCGGGGCTTGTTGACTCGGGGAGGGTAATTTTCCATAATCGGAGAGGCTATGGATAAGGGCTGGAAAACCGGCGTCATGAGCGCCATCGCCGCTTTCGGGGTTTCCGTTTTTTTCGGCATTCTCGGTGGTGTCGGGTTCGGGACCCTGCTGGCGCGGGCCCTGGCGGGGGCGGCGGTTTTCGCCGGTCTCGGGTACGGAGCGTCGATGATCGTCCGGCGCTTCCTTCCGGAGCTGTTCTCCTCCGCTTCCACCACCTCCGACGGGGGAGTGGACATACTGCTGCCCGATGTAAACCCCCATGGGTCCGGCGCCCTGGAACCCGGAGCCCCGGGGCCCGGGGTCCTGTCCGCCGATGAGGGGGAGGAGGAGTTTTTCCTGAAGGAGGTCCCGGGTCCTCTGGAACCGGTTGACGAGCCGGTGGAGGAGGCGGAGGATCTGCCGCTGTCGGAGGATGTCACGGGGCGAAGGGCGGCGGACCCGCCGAAGTCCTCCAGGGCCCGGACCGCCGAGCCGGAGGACGAGGGCCCGGAGCCTCTGCAGGAGCTGGAGACCCTCCCGGATGTGGGCGCTCTGGAAACGGCGTTCAGCCCGGCGCCGCGGGAAGCCGCGACGGGAGCGGAGCTTTCCGGAGACCCCGGGGACAAAGACCGGGGCAAGGACCCTGTTCTGCTGGCCAAGGTGGTGCAAACGCTGCTCCGGAAGGAGAAAGAGGGATAAGACGGTGGGGGATAACCTGTTGGAAGAAAAATCCGAAGACGAACTGTGGCGGATATTCAAGAAGACCCGGGACCCGGGCATCCGCGATGTCTTCGTCAACCAGTATGCTCCGCTGGTGAAATATGTGGCCGGCAAGATCGCCGTCAATATGCCCCACAATGTGGAATTCGACGACCTGGTGGGCTTCGGCGTCTTCGGACTGTTCGATGCGATAAAGAAGTTCGATCCCGACAAGCATGTGAAGTTCAAGACCTACGCGGTGACCCGGATCCGGGGCGCCATCTACGACGAACTGCGCTCCATCGACTGGGTTCCCCGCTCGGTGCGGCAGAAGAGCCGGGAGGTGGAGGACGCGATGCGCCATCTGGAGTCTTTCCTGGGACGCTCCGCCAGCGACAAGGAGCTCGCCGGGGCGATGGGGGTATCCGTCAAGGAATTCGAAAAGACCATGCAGAAGATTTCCGGAACCTCCATCCTGTCGCTGAACGATGTCTGGTACACCGGGGAGGACAACGACAAGGCCTCCATTGCCGACAGCATCGAATCCCCCCACAGCCTCAACCCGGAAACCATTGTGGAAAAAGAGGAGATACGGCGGGTGATAGTAAAAACCATCGACGAACTGCCGGATAAGGAGAAAAAAGTCCTGGTCCTCTATTACTACGAAGATCTGACTCTGAAGGAGATCGGAAAGATTCTGGGAGTCACCGAATCCCGGATTTCCCAGCTGCACACCAAGGCGATCATGAGACTCCGGGCGAAGCTGACGAATATTAAAAAGGGGATCATGTAGACATGGTGAGCCTCGACCAGCTCCGGGCCTTCATGAAGGCCCAGGCGGAGGAAGACAAAAACCGTCGGCGGATCCGCGCCTCCGGCGCCACCCTGGAAGATGCCCTGAAACAGGCGTCCATCGAGCTGGGCCTTCCGCTGAAAACCATCGAGTACGAGGTGCTGGAAAAAGGCTCCCGGGGGACCTTCGGCCTGGGAAAAAAGGCCTGGACCATCGTCGCCTACCCTGCGCGGAAGAAGGACGAAGCCGTCGGGCGTGATGCCGATGCGGGCCTCTTCCCGGACCAGTCGGCGAAGGCCGCCTCCGAAGATCGGGACGGCGTGGTGAGCCTGCGGCTCACCGCCGAGGGGGTGCTGCTCAAGGTGTCCCCGCCCCGCGGCAGGGGCCTGCGGGTGGGCGAGCGGGAGGCGGTGGAGAAAATAACCCAGAGATACCCGGGGCGTTTCGACGGATCCCTGGTGGCGAAGGTGGTCAAATACGCCGACGACGAGTATGTCAAAATCGCGGAATACGACCACGTTCCCATCAACGATCCCGTCATGTCCGTGGATATCACCGACGGGGAGATGAAGGGGTTCGTGATACTCCATCCCCCGGGGTCGGGAGGGGCCGACCCGTCTTTCGACAGCATCGTGTCCTTCCTGCAGAACAACGGGGTTGTCAGCGGTTTCCAGGAGGACCTCATCCATGAACTGGAGGACAACCCCCGGTATGGAGTCCCGGTCCTGGTGGCCGAAGGGTCCCGCCCGAAGATCGGCCGGGACGCGCAGATCGTCTACTCCTTCGAGACCGACACGTCGAAGGTCCAGTTGAAGGAAAAAAACGGGCGGGTGGACTTCAAGGAACTGAATCTCATCAAGAACGTCGTGGAGGGTCAGGTGCTGGCCCGGAAAATACCTCCCGAGAGGGGGGAAAGCGGGCGGACCGTGACGGGAAAGCTCCTTCCGTCGAAGGACGGCCAGGATTGCGACATCGATGTGGGTAAGAATGTGAAGCTTTCCGAGGACGGGGGCTCCGCCATCGCGGAGATGAACGGCCAGGTCGTCATCACCGCGGGAAAAATCAACGTGGAGCCGGTCTTCGTCGTTCCCGGAGACGTGAATCTGAAAACAGGGAACATCCTTTTCCTCGGAACGGTGATGGTGCGGGGCAACGTGGACGACGGGTTTTCCGTCAAGGCGGCGGGAAACATCGAGGTCATGGGGAGTGTGGGCCGATGCGATCTGGATGCTGAAGGGGACATCATCGTCCACCAGGGCATAACCGGAAAGACCACCGGCAAGGTCCTCTGCGGCCGATCCGTCTGGTCCAAGTTCATCGAAAACTCCGATGTTGAAGCCGGCGAGTTCGTCGTCGTCAGCGACGGGATCATCAACTCCCGGATCATCGCGAACAGGAAGGTGCTCTGCAAGGGCAAACGGGCGAGCATCGTCGGAGGGCATCTGCGGGTGGCGGAGGAGATTAACGCCAAGACCCTGGGCTCCGTGGCGGGGAGTGAAACCATCCTCGAGGTGGGTTACGACCCCAGGAGCAAGGCCAAATTCGACGAGATGGAAGCCCGGCATCTGGAGCTGGAGAAGCAGCTGGACGAGGTCAACCTGAATCTGGGGACCCTGGAGAATCTGAAAAAGGTCAAGCAGGTTCTTCCGGAGGACAAACAGGGGTACTACGACGAACTCACC
This sequence comes from Spirochaetota bacterium, assembly GCA_029562045.1. Taxonomy (GTDB): domain Bacteria; phylum Spirochaetota; class Spirochaetia; order DTKZ01; family DTKZ01; genus JAKQWJ01. Next base: position 10,926 of record JAKQWJ010000335.1, read on the forward strand.
GCCCGCAGGGCGGCCCTCCTGGGCGACGTCGACGGGCTGCGAAAAGGCATGGAGGAGCTGAAAAACTATCTGTCCCAGTTGGGGATCACCGGGAAGATCAGCGCCTCGGGCACCGTTTTCCCGGGGGTGAAGGTCATCATCAAGGAAGCGGTGCTGGATGTGAAAAACGAGTTCAAGGCAGTGACCTTCATCTCCGAGGGTAATCTGGTCCGGGTTTCCCGGTACGAGGAGCCGGAGGAGGACCTGAGCAGGAAGCGCTGATGTCCATCCAACCCATCGATCTGCAGGTTCTTTTTTCCCGCCTCGAACAGCTGGGCAAGGAGCAGGCGATCCAGAAGGAGGTGCCGGTCCACAACCAGCTGGTCCAGGGAGCGGAGCTGGCCAGGCAGGCGGAGGCGCAGGACCATGCGGTCAATCAGGCCCGGGAGGTGGCGGGGAACGGCATCGCCAAGGTGAAGGACGAAAAGAAAAAGCGGGGGAAGCCGTCCGACTCCCGGGAGCGGGAGCGCAGGAAACCGGATGACGCTGCGCCGGTCCGGGAGGAAGTGGTCCGGGATCCGGATCTGGGCCGAAATGTGGATCTTATGGGGTAGGGGGATGAGCACCGCGGCGCTTCTGGGGATGAATCTCGTTTTTCTTCTCTTTCTCTTCCGCTATTTCCAGCATCGGATGGATCGGCGGCTCTCCTCTCCGGAACTCCTGGAAAAGGTGCGCCGGGAGATCGGAGGCATGATCACCGAACTGAACATGACCACGGAACGCAACATCGGCCTCATCGAGGAAAGGCTGTCGGTCCTGAAGGAAACCCTGGACAGGGCGGACAAGAGAATCCTGCTGATGAAAAGAGAGGCGGAGAAGCACGAAGTGGGCGCGCAGGTGTACGACAGGATCCGGCGGAACCGGGAGCAGCCCGACGACGAGGCCCCTCCCCGGGAAGAGGGCCGGAAGCCGGTTTCCTACCAGGAGGTTGTGGACCTCCACGGCAAGG
>JAKQWJ010000340.1 GCA_029562045.1 Spirochaetota bacterium
TGGCCGTATTCGGGGTGCCCCGGGGTCCGGGAGCCCACCTGCCGGAAGTTCCTGATGTCCTCCAGGCTCAGTCTGTACCCCGAGAGGTGGAGGAGGGCGTAGAGCAGCATGGACCCGTGCCCGGCGGACAGAACGAAGCGGTCCCGATTGGGCCAGGCGGAGTCCCCCGGGTAATGACGGAGAATCTCCCCGTACAGAAGAGCGCCGATCTCGGCGCAGCCCAGGGGCATGCCGGGGTGTCCCGAGTTGGCTTTCTGTATGGCGTCCATCGACAGGGTCCTGATGCTGAGGGCCGCCGCTTTCAGTCCTTTCGTATCCATGCCGGTTCCTCCGATTTTGGTTGATGAGAATTTCCGCCCGTCATAGTACAACAATCCCCCGCACTTGACCATAGCCGGGCCTTTGTGCATAATCAGCTTCTGTAACATCCACTGAAAACCGAAGGAGCGACATACCGTGCCTTGTGGACGCAAGAGAAAAAGAAAGAAAATAGCCACTCACAAGAGAAAGAAAAAACTCAGAAAGAATCGGCATAAAAAGAAGAACAAGTAGGGTCCTGCGGCGCGATGAAGGAAATCCCGTCGAAAGGCGAAGGAATGGACAGCCGCTATCCGCTCCTGAGTTCGTTCAAGGGACCTCCGGATGTACGCTCCCTTTCGGAGACGGCCCTTGGGGAACTGGCATCGGAAATACGACGGATCATCATCGATGTCATCAGCGTCAACGGTGGGCACCTGGCTTCCAATCTGGGAGTGGTGGAGCTCACCCTGGCGCTGCATGCCGAGTTCGACAGTCCCACGGACAAGATCGTCTGGGATGTGGGCCATCAGTGCTATACCCATAAACTTCTCACCGGACGGCTGGACCGCTTCGCCACCATACGCCGGAAGGGAGGGCTCTCGGGCTTCCCCAAACGGGGCGAGAGCGTCCACGATCCGGTGGAAACCGGCCACTCCTCCACCTCCATCTCCGCCTCCCTGGGCCTCCTGACGGGGCTCCGCCTTTCAGGACGGAAGGGCAAGGTCGTGGCGGTGATCGGTGACGGGGCCCTCTCCGGGGGCATGGCGCTGGAAGCGCTGAACCACGCGGGGCATCTGGGGCGTGACCTGGTGGTGGTGCTCAACGACAACACCATGTCCATCTCCAAAAACGTGGGGGCCATCTCCTCCTACCTGTCCCGGATGACCTCGACGAAACGCTACCAGGACATCCGGGCGCGGATCGACAAGGCGGTGCAGAACGTGCCGCTCTACGGGGACAGGCTCCTGGATGTGGTCAACCGGGTCAAAAAGGGCGCCAAGGCGGTGGTGTTCCCCGACACCCTCTTCACCGCCCTGGGTTTTGATTATGTGGGTCCCCTGGACGGCCATGACATCCCCCTTCTCCGGGAGGTATTCCGGAACATCCGGGACCTGACGCGGCCCGTGGTGGTGCATGTTCTGACCAAAAAGGGCAAGGGCTACTCCCACGCCGAGGACAACCCCACCACCTACCATGGGGTCCCCCATTTCTGCGTCCAGGACGGCATGATCGAAAAAAGCGGCGCGCCGAGCTACACCGAACGGTTCTCCGCGAAGCTTCTTTCCGTGGGAAAGGAGGACCCCCGGGTGGCGGCCATCACCGCCGCCATGGCGGGAGGCACGGGACTGTCCTCCTTCCAGGAATCCTTCCCTGACCGTTTCTTCGATGTGGGCATCACGGAGCAGCACGCAGTCACCTTCGCCGCGGGGCTGGCCGCCGCCGGGTTGAGGCCGGTGGTGGCCATCTATTCCACCTTCATGCAGCGGGCGGTGGACCAGGTCTATCACGATGTGGCGCTGCCGAACCTGGGAGTGATGTTCGCCATCGACCGCGCCGGTCTGGTGGGCGACGACGGAGAGACCCACCAGGGGCTCTACGACATCCAGCTCTTCCGGTCCGCCCCTAACCTGACCATCCTGGCCCCCGCTTCGGGGGGGGAGCTGGAACTGATGATGGACTGGGCCATGGCCCTGCCGGGTCCCTCCATGCTGCGCTTCCCCAAGGACGCCTGCGGTCCGGACCTTCCGGAGCTGTCGCGGCCCCTGGAGGCGGGGAGGGGGGTCTTCGCCCGGCGGCAGGGCGGTGAGATCCTTATCCTGTCCCTGGGGGGGCTGCTGCCCGGAGCCCTGGAGGCTGCGGAGATCCTGACGGGAGAGGGAGTCCCGACGGACGTCTACAACCTCCGCTTCGTCAAACCCCTGGACAGGGGCTTTCTCGCGGAGGTTCTCCGGGGTTACCGGGCCGCCTATCTCGTGGAGGACGGGGCTCGAAGCGGCGGCGTGGGCGAGATGCTGGGCTCCCTGGTGCGGGAAACCGCCCCGGGGCTGGTGTACGACCACGGAGGGGCTCCCGACGCTTTTCTGCCCCAGGGGGGACGGAACGAACTCCTGGCGGACTGCGGTCTGGACGCCGCCGGCATCGCTTCGGCGGTCCGGGGACTTCTCGCCCGGACCCTCCTGGACGCGCCCTTCCATTTTACGCGGGTTGTATAGGGCTTTTTTTTGTTGCGTTATTCCTGATATCCTTTTACAATTTCCCGTATCGGCGCTGTTCGCGCCACAACAATCTCAAGCACTCGCGGAAGGGGAAACTATGAAAAAGGTTTCGTTTTGTCTCGTACTGACGCTCCTCGTTGCGGTTTCCGGCCTTCTCGTTGCCGGAGGCCAAAAGGAGCCGGCGGCGGGAGGGAAAACCGAGGTCCGATGGCTGCAGTGGAAAACTGCGGAAGTGGGCCAGGAAACCATGGATATGATCAAAGCCGCCTTTGAAAAAGCACACCCTGATCTTACGCTGACCCTGGTGGACCATCCCTTCAACGGATTCCACGACAAGGTGGTGACCCTGGCCCAGGCCCGGCAGCTTCCGGAGGTGGTCATGGTTCAGGTGGACTGGGTCGGCGCATTTGCCAAGTCCGGCATAATCACCAGCCTGGACCCCTTGATCCAGAAGGAACCGGCCAATTTCCTGGATCAGTATTTCGACGCCTTCAAAATGCAGGTCAAAGGCAAACGCTACACCTTGCCGGTCCATGCAGGATGCGTTGCGCTGTATTACAACCCG
>JAKQWJ010000353.1 GCA_029562045.1 Spirochaetota bacterium
CCTCAGGAGGGTGTCGAAGCTCTTCCCCACATACACCTGGATGTTCCCGTAGGCGATGTTGTTGACCGCCGAGGCCGCCACCAGCAGCAGGGGGAGGTGGGGGTAGCGCATGAGGTGGGAGAAGATCCATCGCGTCGGGGACCTACGGTCATAGACGAAACTCCCCTCCACATGAAACTCCCGGCCGCCGGCGCTCATAGAATGTACCTGACCCCGTTCACCGCCGCAATCCGGGCATGCAGCAGTTCGAACTCCTCCCGGTCGCGGACGGTGGCGGACACTGTGTAGCTCACATAACGGCCCTCCCCGCTGGGTTTGGCGCTCCAGCCCTCCACGGGGACCTCCAGTTCGGAAAAAACCGCCTCCAGCCGCTCTCTGAGGGCCCCCGGGGCTGCTTCCGGGCTGTCACCGGGAACGCCGGGGCTTCTATCCGAAGCAGCCTTCGGGGACTCCGCCGGGCCGTCCACCGGGCCGGCTTCGGCCTTCATTATGATCTTCATCACGAAGGTGAGGGGAAAGGACAGAGCGTTCTCGGGATTCATCGGTATCAATATACCGAGAAACGGCTCCGGGGCAAAGGCCCCGGAGCAAATACCCCGGACTCGATCCCCCGGAGACGGCGCTCCGGGGATACAGGCTTGCCTTGAAACCCCTATTCCGGTACTATCGGCCCATGGAATGGAGAGCGAGCCACATTCTGGTAAAGGACAGAGCCCAGGCGGCGGAACTGCTGAAAAAGATAAAACAGGGGGCGAGCTTCGAAAGCCTCGCCCGGGAGTTTTCCCAGTGTCCCAGCAAATCCTCCGGCGGGGACCTGGGTTGGTTCGGTCCCGGCAAGATGGTCGGGGCCTTCGAGGAGGCGGTGAAACGCCTGGGATCCGGATCGGTAAGCGACGTGGTTTCCACCCAGTTCGGCCACCACATCATCAAGAAGACCGGCCAAAGATAAGCCCCTGCCGAGAACAGTAGATGCCTGATCTTACCGCCTGCATGAGCGCCTATATATCGTACTTCCCCCTGCTCGTGCTCGTGTCACTGCTGCTGGCGGGTTTCAACCTCCCCCTTTCCGAAGATCTTCTGATCATCACCTCCGCCCTGGTGGCCCGGACCGAGAAGTCCCTGATAATCCCGCTATACGCGGCCATCTACACCGGCGTGGTGGTGAGCGACCACATCGCCTATTGGATAGGGACCCGCATCCGCAAGGGGCTCACGAAGAACAAGTTTTTCGCCAAGGTTCTGACGGAACGGAAACTGCGGCGCATACGCCGCTACATGGACAAGTTCGGCATCTTCACCTTCATCGTCTGCCGTTTCATTCCCTTTGGCGTCCGCAACACCCTGTCCATGGGCTCGGGCCTCATGCGGTTCAGTTACAGGAATTTCGCCCTGTACGACGCGGTGGCGGCCCTGATCAGCACCTCCACCCTGTTTTTCCTGACCTATCGCATCGGGGCCTCCCTGGAAAAGCCCTTCAAGGTCCTGGGGATAGTCCTGTTCGTTCTCCTCTTCCTCTCCGTCACCGCCCTGCTCGCCCATCTGTACGTGCAATGGCGCCGGAACTACCGGGAGAAACACCCCTCCCGAAAGCAGGGCACCCCCGAGGCTTCGGCGGACGACCGGCTTCCGGACTGATGCCCGGACCCTCCTCCGCCGCGGTTTTTTCCCCGGCCCTGCGGGCCCGACCTTGGGTTCCCGCTCTGGCCTTTTTTCCCTGTCCCGGATAGACTGCGGGGGACATGAACGGACAGCCTGCCCCGATACGCATCGACCCCTCCCTGTTCCGGCCCGAGGCGGTCTCCCCGGAGACGGCGGCCTTCAATGCCGGGCTCGAGTCTCTCATGCGGGACGAGCCTCCGGTGGAATCGGTCCCACCGGAAGAATCCCGGAAGATCCGCGAACAGGGAACCCGGCGCACCGGACCGGTGACTCTTTCGGACATCGCCCTGGAACGCCGGATCTCCGGCCCCGCGGGGGACATCCCCGTCCGGGTGTTTCTTCCCCCGGAGGTCCGGGGCATCTACCTGCATCTGCATGGGGGGGGCTGGGTACTGGGCCGGGCCCATCTTCAGGATCCCTATCTGGAGAGAATCGCCCGGGACGGACGATGCGCGGTCGTCAGCGTCGACTACCGCCTGGCTCCGGAAAACCCGTACCCGGCGGGGCCCGATGACTGCGAAACCGCCGCGTCCTGGCTCCTGGCCCGGGGCAGGATGGAGTTCGGCGTGGACCGTTTCGTAATCGGCGGCGAGTCCGCCGGGGCCTGCCTCGCCGCCTCGGTCCTTCTCCGGCTGGCCGGGAAGAGGGGCCGTACGGGCTTCGCCGGGGCCAATCTGGTGTACGGGATCTACGACCTGGCAGAAACCCCGAGCCTGAGGACCTGGGGACGGAGACGGCTGGTCCTGAACACCCCGGCCATGAGGTGGTTCATCCGAAATTACGCCCCGGCGAAAATCCGGGGGGAGCCCGACGTCTCTCCGCTTCAGGCCCGCTACGAGGATCTGGCCGCCATGCCGAAGGCCCTCTTCACCGTGGGAACCCTGGACCCTCTCCTGGACGACAGCCTCTTCATGGCCGCCCGATGGACGGCGGCGGGGGCGCCGGCGGAGCTGGAAATCTATCCCGGCGGGCCGCATGGCTTCGCGACGATGGACCATCCCCTGGCGGACCGGGCGGTGGGACGGATGACGGGCTTTCTCCGGGAGTGTTTTTCCCCCCGATAGGCCCTATTTTCTCACCGCGATGCGGACCCGGTTCCCGTTGGCCAATTCGACGATGGTCTTGCCCAGCCGATGGACGCCCTTCCTCTTGTACGGCGACCCGTCGGCGATGGCCTCTTCGTCCTCGATCCGGAGCCTCAGCCCGAAAAGACCCCGCTCCAGGCGGAAAACCCGCCTCGTCTCGTCGCCGATCCCGGGGAGGACCGCCTTGGCCGAGTTGAGCAGGATCCCCGACCAGGGAGGGAGACGCCGATCCAGGGTATCCGCCTTTCCCATGACGTTGTCGCTGATGACGACCCGGACGGGCCGCAGCACCCGATAGAAAAAGAAAGCCACACCCAGAACGAGGAGCCCCGCCAGCCCCGCCAGAATCCCCGTGACCAGCCCCGGGGAGAGCCCGAGGCGGCCCGCCAGCCGGCGGACAAAGGCCTTCCAGGGACCTTCCTCCGCCCGTTTTCGCGCCTCCTCCAACGCCGCTTTCTCCGCCTCCGCCCGGAGGGCCTTTTCCCGGGCCAGCGCCGCCTCGTCCACTTTCCGGACATAGGTCTCCACCGCCAGACCCGACATGCTGCCTTCCGTGCCCGCGTACACGGAGCCGGAAACGGAATCGGCGATCTTCTTCGCGTCCGTCTCCGCCCCGATGCCGATGACGTACAGAAACCAGCCGCCCCTGGCTATCTTCTCCCCCACCGCCCGGAACCTTTCATCCAGCGAAAGGTCTTTGCCGTAATAGGGACTCCCCTTCGGCGGGGTGTTCTTTCCGTCGGTTATGAAAAGAATCATCCGACGGGCGCCGGAATCGCCGGCATTTTCCAGGACCGCGGCGAGTTTTTCCATGGCTCCGCCGATGTCGGTGTAATCGTCGTCGGCGGCGATCCTCCCGATCCGCTCCAGCATGTCCTTTTTGGAGGACTCCGATTCCACCACCCGGGAAAACTCCTCCCGCGCGTTATCCCCGAAGGTTATGAGGGTAAAACGGTCCCCCGTCTGGAGGAGTTTGCCGAACACGTCCTTTTCCAGATACTCTTTGACGTTTCTGAATTTCCCCCCCTGGTTCATGCTTCCGGACACATCGAGGATGAGGTACACATGGCGCGGGGCCCCGTCCCCGCCCGGCGCGGCCTGGGCAGGGGTGAACGCCGGCGCAAGGAGCGCGAAAAACGGGATGAGGAGAGCGGCGACCTTCCATTTTTTCATCTGTATGCCCCCTTCGGATTTCCTTTCAATAATAGGTCCATAACCGGGGAATTTCAATTTTTTTTCAAAATACATTTGACCGGGACACGGTAAAACTGATATTCTGGACCTGTGAGGGTACCGCGACGCGCCGCCGCCGGGCCTCCCCCGGCTGTCGAAACTGATCGGGCGCAGACCGTCACCGGCCCTGTCGGTCTGCACACCGCGGCTCCCGTCGCTCCCTCCCGCACCGGAAACCCATCATGACGCATCTTTTCCCATGGTCCGACCCGCTCCCCTCCCCCGGGAGAGGTCCGCGCCGGAAATCGACGAAACGGCCCCGCAAAGAGGAAGAACATGACTAGAAACGGACGATTCAAAGGACGCTCGATCTGCCTGGTGAACAGCCTGACCGTGGACGAGCAGCGCTATCTGTACCGGAAAGCCCGGGAGTTCAAGACCGAACTGGCCGGGGGCGGCTCCGCGGACCGCTTCCGGATCGCGGACCTGGACTACTCCGCCTACCTGATCTTTCTGGAAAACTCCACCCGCACCCGGGAGAGCTTCCGGAACGCCGCCAAGTTCCACCGGGTCAGGACCAACATGTTCGACTCCGCCACCTCATCCTTCGCGAAAAACGAAAGCATCACCGACACCATCAAGATGCTCATCGGCTACGCGCCGGAATCCTGTTTCGTCATCCGCAGCAAGCTGGAGGGGGTCTGCACCTGGCTGGACCACCATCTCGGCCCCTGGGCGGTGGAAAACGGCCACGAGCGGCCGGTTTTCTTCAACGCCGGCGACGGCAGGCACGAGCATCCCACCCAGGAGTTCCTCGACGAGTTCAGCTTCCTGGAGCACCTCCACTGGAAGGACGATGTCATTCACCTGGCCCTCATCGGAGACCTGCTCCACGGCCGCACGGTCCATTCCAAGGCGGAGGGCCTGAAGGTTTTCCGGAACGTGACGGTGGACCTGGTGTCCCCCCCGGAGCTGGCGATGCCCCCCTTCTATGTGGACGCCATGAAACGGAACGGTTTCGAGGTGCGGTTCTTCCACAGCCTGGACGAGTATCTGGACTCCGGCACCGCCGCCAAACTCTGGTACTTCACCCGGCTCCAGCTGGAGCGGATGGGAGAATCCAATCTGGAGAAAGCACCCCTTTTCAAAAAAGCCCTGACCTTCCGCAAAGACATGCTGTCCAGGGTTTCGGAGGACACCCGGTTCTACCATCCCCTGCCCCGGGACCGTCAGGTGCCGCTGATTCCCGGCTTCCTGGACAACACCCCCCTGAACGCCTGGGATTCCCAGAGCGTCAACGGCTACTATACCCGGGTGGTGGAGATGGCCATGTCCGCAGGGGTCCTGGGACACGACTTCGACGGGCAGGGCCGCGAGAAGCCGGGGGAGGAAGAATCCTTCGTCATGGAGGCCCCCATCGTGAAAAAGTCGGGGAAACAGGAGTACAAGGTGGGGATAAAACCGGTGGATTCCGGCCTGGTCATCGACCACATCGCGTCGGGAATGCCGCTGGAGGCCATCTGGGACCGGATCGACAAGATCCGGCGGATCCTGGGACTCAACCTCCGCTCCTCCCACGGGGTTTACCACTCCAACCGGGGGCCGGATGTCTTCAAGGGGATCATCTCCATACCCGATGTCCTGTCCTTCGGCGAAAAAAACCTGAAAAAACTGGGGGCCGTGTCCCCATCCTGCACCCTGAACCTGATCAAGGACCATCAGGTGGTGAAAAAATACCGCCTGGGCATGCCGCCGCGGATATACAATTTCGAGGAGCTCTCCTGCAAGAACGAAAACTGCATTTCCCACCCCAAAAACCAGGAAAGCATCGACACCTCCTTCGAACGAAAACCCGATGTCCAGGGCAGGGACCGCTTCATCTGTTCCTGGTGCGAACGGGAGCACGACTACTCGGAGATCTGGACCATTTAGGCGGGTGTCCCGGGGCTCCGGCGCGACTCATTTTCCGGCGCGCCGCCGCCTCCGTCTGCCGGGGCGGCTCGGCTTCCCATAAGCCGCCCTCCGGGCCGGGGCGGATCAGCTCAGGAACCGCCGGACCAGCCGGAGCATCCCGCCCTGCATCGCCAGCGTCGCCGCCGATGCGGCGGCGAAGACCACCCCCAGGGGGATTTCCCGCACCACCAGAACGGCAAGAACGAGGAAAAAGACGGAGGTGGAGAAAAGCCCCAGCAGAAGACCCTTCAGCACCTTCAGGGCCGCGGGGGCCCCGTCCAGACGGGACGCGAAGGACGCGAGGATCAGCGTGATGATCGGAAAAGGGGAGATCAGTCCCGTCAGACGGGGGCCCAGGCTCGGGGCGGCGGCGGTGAGGCCCCCCACAAAGGAGACGGCGATGATCATCCTGACGGGGATGTCCCAGACGGGGGGGGTGCGGGGAACCTCGGGGCCGCCGGAGGAGGGCGGCAGAAGCCGCAGCACCCCGAAGACCACCGCCACCACGATGAGGTAGAGAAGTCCCGCCGGCGGGGTCAGGAGCCGGAAAACCCCGGTGGAGGCGGCGAAGGCCAGGGCCCCCGCCCCGGAAGCCAGGGGCCAGGGGACACGCCGGATGGTCCCGCCGAAGGCCAGGCAGAAGAGCGCCTGGGATACGCTGCCCGAGAGCATCCCCAGGGCGGCGGCCCGGGCGAAGGGGGGGCCCTGATCCAGGGCCAGGACATAGACGATGGGCCCGGAGGTCAGCGGAAGGGCGATGAGCCACCCGCTCACCGCGGGCCCCCAGCGGCGCCCCGCCAGGCTCGCCGCCCCCACGAGAAGGGGCGACAGGAGGAGCTTCACGGCTCCCATGTCCATTGCCGCGGCCTATCCGTCCTGCGCCGCCAGGAGGCGCAGAAAGTTGCCATTGGAGATTTTTTCCCAGTCCTCCCGGGAGTAGCCCCGCCGGAGAAGCTCCGCCTCCAGGGCGGGGTAAAAATCGCAGCCAGAGACCCCCCGGGGGGTTGAAAAAATGCCGTCGAAATCCGAGCCCAGAGCCACGGCCTCCACCCCGGCGACCCGGACGGCATGGTCGATGTGGTCCGCTATCATCGACAGGGGAACGGCGATGTCGGCCAGACGCGCCGCCAGGCGGGTGTTCAGCCGCAGATACTCCGACAGAAGCCCCGGCGGGTCGGCGGCATACCGTTTTTCGATTCCGTCGATTTCGGCGAAGATGTCCGCGCATTCCCGGTCCAGGGCCAGACGGTAGGAGTCGGACAGGAAGGCGGGGAAAAAGCAGACCCCCACCAGCCCTCCGGCGTCGGCCAGCGCCCGGAGCTGATGGTCCGTCAGATTTCGCGGGGATGGGCACAGGGCGTGGGCGCAGGAGTGGCTGGCCACCACGGGTTTCCTGGACAGCCGAAGGACCTCCCGGAAGACACTCTCCGCGGCGTGGGAGAGGTCCACGATCATCCCCAGGCAGTTCATCTCCCGGACCACCTCCCGGCCGAAGGGGGAGAGGCCGCTCCCGGGAGAGGCTCCGGTGCAGGAGGCGGCCCAGGGAAGGTCCCGGGAGTGGACCAGAGTGAGCATCCGCACCCCCCGGAGCCGCAGGGCCTCCAGCTTCTCCAGGGATTCCTGGATGGCCCAGCCGTTCTCGACGGCGGCCAGCACGCCGATCTTCCCGTTGATCCCTGCGGTCCGGCAATCCGCCGCCGTCTCCACCTTCACCAGCTCGTCGGGGCAGGAGGCGATGAACCCGTCGATCCGGTCCAGCATCTCCCGGGCCGCGGCGAAGGCTCCCTCCTCCGGCGTCGAAGAGGCGACGAAGGCCGCAAAGATCTGAACACCCACCCCCCCGGCCCGCAGCCGCGGCAGATCCACATGACCCTCCGGGTTCGGGAGGCGCAGGTCCCGCCCCGCCTGGAGAAATTTGACCGAGTCGCAGTGGAGGTCGATGACTCCCGTCATTCGCCGCCGACCCTCTCCGGTTCACTCTTGGACCGGAACAGGGAGAAGGTCTGCGCCAGAGTCTCGTGATCCACCGCCGTCGGATCGAAGCGCAGGAGGGAAAAGGTTATCTGGACGCAGAACCCGACGCCCAGGGCGGCGATGACCGTCCCCGCCCCGGCGGGCCCCCCCAGGAGCCAGCCCGCCAGGACCGCCATGCCCTCGACGATCCCCCGGCTCAGCCCGATGGGAAGGCCGGACAATCTCCGCAGAGCCACCATAAGGCTGTCCCGGGGCCCGGCGCCGAAACCGGACCTGATGTAGAAGAAGGAGCCCAGGGCGACGACGAAGAGACCCAGTATCATCACCAGGAGGCCCGCCGGGAAGGATTTCATGGCGGGGAGAAGGTCCGAGGCGAGAATGAGGTCCACGAAAACGCCGATGAGCATCATGTTCAGCACCGAACCCAGACCCAGCCTTTCCCCCAGCAGCACCGTGGCCACCAGGATCAGAAAGCCCACGATGATGGTCACCGTGCCGATGCTCAGGCCCGTGGTCTTCGCCAGGCCGGCGTGAAAAACGTCCCAGGGGGCGAACCCGATGCGGGCCTTCATGGTGATGACGATGCCCAGGGCGAACAGGAACAGTCCGAACACCAGGCCGACGAATCGCGCGAAGAACTTCATTTTCACCTCATTTTTCCGTGACGTCCCAGACCCCGCCCCACTCCGGGGGCGGGGATTCCGCCAATGCCGTCACCCGCCGGGCGTAGGAGGCCGACGGCCCGTCCACTCCGGCCAGGGGCGAGAACAGCTCCAGGGCGGCTCCGAAATCGCCTTTGTAGTACAGTTCCAGGGCCCGATGGAAGGCCTCGTAAATTTCCCGGCGCCCCTCCCAATCGCTCCGGTGCATGGGCTCGTAGACCGTGACGGGGATCTTTTTCCCCACCACGGTGACCCGGGACAGTTCCCGGTACACGATGTCCGGGCTCTCTCCTGCGGCGTCCCTGGTGGCCTGGGAGACCATCACCGAGGAGCCGAACTGCTTGTTGATGCCCTCCAGCCGGGAGGCCAGGTTTCCCGCGTCCCCCAGGAAGGTGTAGTTGAACCTCTGCCGGGAACCCATGTTGCCGATGACCACCTCTCCGGTGTTGATCCCGATGCGGGCGAAAACATCGCTGCCGCAGGCGGCTTTCAGCGCCGGGCGCATCTCCGCCAGCCGCTTCTGATAGGTCAGGGCGGCCCGCACCGCGTTCTCCGCGTGGTTCGGCAGATCCAGCGGGGCGTTCCAGAAGGCGATGATGGCGTCCCCCTCGTACTTGTCGATGGTTCCACCGAAATCGTAGATGATGGCGGTCATCTCGGAGAGGTACTCGTTCAGCAGGGCCGTCAGAGCGACGGGGTCCAGCTTTTCCGAGATGCCGGTGAAGCCCCGGATATCGGAAAACAGGATCGACAGGGGACGCTTCTCCCCCCCCAGCCGGAGCTGCTCCGGGTTGTGGACCAGCCGGTCGATGACCACCGGGCTCAGGTACTGGCTGAAGGCGCTTTTGATGAACCTCTTCTGCAGCCCTTCCCCGGCGTAGTTCGCCGTGAGCCCCGCCAGGAGGGAGGGGAGAACCGCCGCCGCCGGCGCCAGAACGGGAAACCAGTACCCCGCGGGATAGAGCCCCCAGCCCAGGGCGGGGGGAATGGCGGCGAAACCGATGAAAACCAGGGCCGAGGAGAAGGCGGAGCGGCAGAGACGCACCGCCGTTCCCGCCGCCAGGGCCAGCAGGATCACCGCCGCCGCCGTCGCCCCCCCGGACACCGGCGCGATAAAATCCCCCTCAAGCAGATTGTCCAGTGCCGTGGCGTGGATCTCCATCCCCGGGTAGACGGCGCTCAGGGGGGTGGGCCGCAGGTCCAGGAGCCCCAGGGCGGTGAAACCGAAGATCACATGGGCGTCCCGGAAAAAGTCCGGGTCGATCTCGGGCTTTTCCCCCGACTGGAGCTGCAGCGCCGAGCGGACAACCGCGGCGGCGGAAACCGCCCCATGGGTCTGGGAAGGACCCCGGTAGTTCAGGATGGCCAGCCCGTCCCGGTCCAGCGGAATCACCACGCCGCCCACCTCCATCCGGTTTTCTTCGACCCGGATGTCCCTGACACCCTTGTCCAGACAGTAGGCCGCCAGCCCCAGGGAGGGAACCGGGCGTCCGTCGAAAACCGAAAAGAGCCGCAGCCTCCGGTTGACCCCGTCCCCGTCGGGGCTGGCCAGCACCGACGCGGCGACCGCCGCCCCGGACGCGATCTCCGGAATAGGGAAGACCCCCCGGGGGAAGACGCCGGTCCGGGGCGGGTCTCCCAGGAGCCGGAAGGGGGGTTCGGGAAAGCCCTCGGGCCAGGCGCTCTCCCCCTCTCCGGCGCTCAGGGCCATGGCGCCCACGAAACGACGGGAAGAGCGGGCGCTATCCCCCAGGGCCTGGTCGTCGGCGACGCCGTAGATCGAAGGTTCGGTGAAAAGGACATCGAAGACGATGCTCCGGGCGCCGGCGGAGGCAAGGAAATCCACGATGGGAACGTACACCTCCCGGGGCCAGGGCCAGCCCAGCCGGTTTTCCCGGGCGCCCCAGTCCAGGCTCGCCTGATCCAGCATGACCAGCCGGATCCCTCCCCCGGCGGGGGATGGTTTGGCGAAGGCGGCAACCCGGAGATCCCAGAGCCGGTACTCCAGGCCGTCCAGGGCGCCGGAAAAATGGAGTCCCAGGGCCAGGGCGGCGCAGAGCCCTCCCATCGCCGCGCCTTCCAGCAGGCGCCGCGCCCGGGAGGTCCGGCGGAATATCCGCCTCTTCCCGGTCATCTCACCGGCTCCCCAGGGCGCCGAGGAAGTCCCGGTACCGGGTCGTCATGGCGGGGGTCTCCCGGATCGGCTCCCCCGGCCCCAGGCGTTTTCGCAGCAGCCCGATCCGGTAGGCCGGGTCCGGGTGGGTCTTGGCGAAGTCCGGCCCCCCGGGCTTCAACCGCTTTTTCATCTCCTCCAGCATGGCCGCAAGCCCCTCGGGGTTGTAGCCGGCCTTTCTCAGCAGGGCCACCGCCCCGGCGTCGGCGTCCTCCTCCAGGTTCCGGGAGTAGCCGCTATTGACCATGGTGCGGGTGATGTCGGTGATGGAACCCTCGAACATCCGGGTCAGGTCCTTCAGTTCCTGTCCTCCCAGGCTCTTGGCCGCCTCGGTCCCGATGATCGCCAGGGCCGAGGTCAGCCGGTCCTTCCTGATGGCCTTCAATCCGTGGGCCAGCTGGACATGGGAGATTTCGTGGGCCAGGACCGCCGCCAGGGCGGTTTCGCCGGCGGCGCAGGAGATCATGCCCCGGCTGACGAAGATGAGGCCCCCCGGGGCCGCGAAGGCGTTGATCTCGTCGCTGTCCAGAATCAGGAAATGCCAGCCCCCGAAGGTTTCCGGCCGGTCCGAGTACAGGGCCAGGTTGCGGCCCAGCAGATTGAGGTACCGGGTAGCCGGGTCCCGGTCGAAGGGTCTGTAGGCGGCCATCAGATTGGCCCCCACCGCACGGCCGATGTAGTACTCCTGCTCGGGGCTTATGTCCTCGAAGGACTTCTCCACGGCCTCGGCGCTCCGGGTTATCGAAGCCGCCTGGTCGGCGGAAATGACGCCGGCGGACTGGGCCACGGCGGACCCGACCCGGGCGACTCCGGCGCAGGAACCGGACAGGACGGCGGCCAGGATCAGCGCCGGGACCGGGGAAAACCGCAGGAGGAACTTCCGGGGGTCTGTCATTTTGCGCCTCCCCCCGCCGGAGCGAGCCCCGCCTGGGTCATGAAGAGGGCCAGTTCCTCCGGGGAAAACCGCAGGGCCTCCATCCGGTCGATGGTGGCGTAGTCCAGCGCCGCGTTGTCCGCCCGATACTGGGCCTCCACCTGGGCGTTGAAGCCCTTCCCCGCCAGCGCCACCTCCTGACTGGACGCCCCGCCGGAGGCGCCTGGGGACCCGGCGCTGAGGGCTATCTTCTTGGCCGACAGGGCGGAGGAATGCACCCAGCCCCCGGCCCTCCCCGCCGCGGGGGACACCAGGCTCCAGGCGCCGGACTTCCGCTCCACCCGGAGCTGCTGCCCGTAGGGGGCGACGGCGAGGATCCTCCCGACGAAGGAGGGGTTCTCCCGGATCTGGGTCTCCCGGACCTGCACGTAGGCCGTTTCGGCGGCATGGAGCGCCGCCGCGGCAAAGACGAGGAATACCGCCGGCAATAATCTCCGCATTACCGTTCCACCTCCTGTTACATCATAGAACATGCGGGGAGGAGGCGAAACAGTCAAGGGGGCCGGACAGCCTGGGCAAGCCCGGGCCTATCCCGGGCAAGCCCGGGCCTATCCCGGGCAAGCCCGGGCAAGCCGATCCTTCCTCCGGGCGGGGACCCCGGTGCAGCCTGCCGGTGCAGCCTGCCGGTGCAGCCCGCCGGTGCAGCCTGCCGGTGCAAGCCCCCGG
>JAKQWJ010000001.1 GCA_029562045.1 Spirochaetota bacterium
ATCTGCGGGGGCGCCTTCGTGGGGCTGGAGAGGATCATCGAGAGCCGGGTGTCCCAGCATCCCCTGGGCTTCGGGGCGGATGTCCGGGGCCGGGAAGAGAAGAACCTGGTGGAGACCTACCGGGAACTGCATCCCGACGACCTGATCAAATTCGGCATGATCCCCGAGTTCGTCGGCCGGCTGCCCATCCATGTCCCTCTCCACGACCTTACCCGGGAGGACCTGGAAAGGATCATCTGGGAGCCGAAAAACTCCGTCATCAAGCAGTACCAGCATTTTCTCAGAATGGACGATGTGGAGCTGATCTTCGAGGATGCCGCCATCACGGCCATAGCGGACCTGGCCACCCGCCGGAAGACCGGCGCCCGGGGGATCCGCTCCATCGTGGAAAACCTGATGCTGGATCTGATGTTCGAGCTTCCGTCCCTGGAGGGAAAGAAGAAGGTGGTCATCACCCGGGAGGTCATCGAAAAGTCCGAGAAGCCGGAGATCCAGGTCGTCAAGAAATCCGCATGAAGCTCTTCGAAAAAAGCGGCGCCAGGTCCCGGGTATCCGATCTCCCCGTTGTGCCCCTCCGGGACATCGTCGTTTTTCCCGGGATGGTGGTGCCCGTTTTCGCCGCCCGCCGGCCCATGATCGATGCCGTCGAGGCGGCCATGGAGGAGGGGCGCAAGGCCTATCTTCTGAGCCAGAAAAACGTCAGCCAGGATCCCCGGGAGGAAGACCTCTACACCGTGGGCTGCGTCGGCCACATTCTGCAGATGATGAAGCTTCCCGACGGTTCGGTGCGCATTCTCGTGGAGGGCCAGGAGAGGGCGGCGCTGACCACCTATACCAAAAGGGCGCCCTACTTCCGCGCCGAGACCCGGCCCATCACCGGCTCCGAGGAGCTGTCCACACTGGTCGTGTCGCTGATGCGGACCGTTCAGGAGTCCTTCCGGGTCTACGCCTCGCTGAACAAAAAACTTCCCCCCGAAGTCGCCTCGTCGGTGGACCGGGCGGATTCGCCCAACAGACTGGTGGACCAGATCTGTGCCCACACCACGATCAAGATCGACAAGAAAATCGAAATTCTCGGCTCCCCGAACACCGAGGACCGGCTCCGGGAACTCGCCGCGGTGCTGCAGGCGGAAAACGAGATACTGGAACTGCAGCAGAAAATATCCAGCAAGGTGAAAAAACGGATCGAGAAGGGGCAAAGGGAGTACTTCCTTCAGGAGCAGATGAAGGAGATCAGCCGGGAATTGGGCAGGGAGCCCGAGGACCCGGCGGGAACGAAGGAGCTGGAGGAAAAAATCGCCGCCAAGGGGCTCCCGGAAGAGGCGGACGCCCGGATCCGGAAGGAGCTGAAGCGGCTGCAGAAGCTGCAGACCTTCTCCCCCGAGGCGGGGATCCTGCGCACCTACATCGAATGGTTCGCCGATCTGCCCTGGAACGAGAAAAGCGAAGACGGCAGGGACATAGAAGCGGCGGCCCGGATCCTGGACGAAGATCACTACGACCTGGAAAAGCCCAAGGAACGCATCCTGGATTTCATCGCCGTGCACCAGCTGAAGGAGAAGGTCAAGGGGCCCATTCTCTGCTTCGTCGGCCCCCCGGGGACGGGAAAAACCTCCCTGGGCAAATCCGTGGCCCGCTGCCTGGGGCGCCGCTTCGTCCGGGTGTCCCTGGGGGGAGTCCGGGACGAGGCGGAGATCCGGGGCCACCGGAAGACCTATGTGGGGGCCCTGCCGGGAAAGATCATCCAGTCCATGCGGAAGGCGGAAACCAGAAACCCGGTCTTCCTTCTGGACGAGGTGGACAAGATGTCCAGCGACTTCCGGGGAGACCCCGCCTCGGCGCTGCTGGAGGTGCTGGACCCGGAGCAGAACTCCAGCTTCGTGGACCATTACCTGGAGATCCCCTACGATCTTTCGGATGTGATGTTCATCACCACGGCGAACTCGCTGCACAACATACCCTACCCTCTGCGGGACCGGATGGAGGTCATCGAGATCCCGGGCTATACCGAATACGAGAAACTGAAAATCGCCGAAGGGTTCATCATCCCCAAACAGATCGAGGAAAACGGCCTGGGCTGGGCTTCGATAAAATTCCGCCGGGACGGTATCAGGGAGATCATCCGGCACTACACCATGGAGTC
>JAKQWJ010000007.1 GCA_029562045.1 Spirochaetota bacterium
CCCTTCTGCCCCAGGAAGAGGAGGCCCGCCACGACGAGCACGAAGGGCAGGATGGCGGCGTACTCCCGGCTCAGAAAAGCCATGGCGCCGTCGGCCACGTAACCGGAGATCTTTTTCAGTTCCGGGTTATCCACGGGCTGACGGAGTATCCACACCGTCCGGAAGGCGGAGTACAGGAGAGCCGCCGCGCTCCCCGCCAGGGTGCTGTAGAGGATCGTGTTCCATAGCATGGAGATGATTCTACTACGGGAGGGCCGAAAAGAAAAGGCGGAAACGGGATTCCCGGCCCCGCCGCGGCGCGGAACCTCTTTTTTCAGCCCAGGATCCCCGCGAAGAGGGGGAGCGTCAGCCCCGACAGGAGGGTGGTGACGAACACCAGCCGGGAGGCCAGCTCCGCCTCTCCCCCGTACTCGGCCGCCAGGATGGATATGTTGGCCGCCGCGGGCATGGCGGACAGGAGGACCGGAACCCCCCGGAGAAAGCCGCCGAAGCCCGCCGCGGCGAGACCGGCGCACACCGCCCCGGGGATGACCAGGAGCCGGACCGCCACGGCGGCGTAAAGCTTCGGGTCCTTCCAGGCTCCGGTCCCCTCCAGATCCGCCAGCAGCGAGCCTATCACCAGCATCGCCAGGGGCGTCGTCATCCCCCCCAGGATGTTCAGCGGCGTGGACACCAGTGCCGGGAGCCGCCAGGGCAGGAGAAACAGAAACAGGCCCAGGGCGGTGGCGAGAATCCCCGGGTTCTTCCAGGGGAAGCCCCGTCCGGTCCGTCCCGGGGAGGAGAGAAAGGAAACCCCGACGGTGAACTGCAGCAGATTGTAGGGAAGGTTGAAAGCCACTCCGTAGAAAAGAGCCTCCGGACCCAGGAAGGACTCCAGCATGGGGTAGCCCATGAAGCCGGTATTGGAGAAGACCGCAAGAAAACGGTAGACCCCCCGGTCTTTTTCTTTCGCCCGGAGAAGGTTGGGCAGAAGCCAGGCGCAGAAGAAGTAAAAACCGTAACAGGCCGCCGAGATCCCCACCATGGCAAGAAGGTCCGCGGCCCGGTTCCGGGAAAAGCCGATCTGCAGCGATCCGATGACCAGGGCAGGCAGGGTCAGGTTGACGATGAGCCGGCTGAGCCCCCGGGTGAGCGCCGAGTCCAGAATCCCCAGCCTCCGGGATGCGTAGCCCGCGAAGATCAGCAGGAACAGGACGGCCACATGGGAGAAGGCGGACAGGTACGACACGGAGAGACTATACATGGAGAAGGCTTCCCGGTCAAAGGGAGAAATCCGCAACCATCCCGGCTTT
Source organism: Spirochaetota bacterium (assembly GCA_029562045.1). Classification (GTDB taxonomy): domain Bacteria; phylum Spirochaetota; class Spirochaetia; order DTKZ01; family DTKZ01; genus JAKQWJ01. Next base: position 1,293 of record JAKQWJ010000007.1, read on the forward strand.
TCCGTCGTCCATACTTCGGGACGCGCCGGGAATGCCCGGGACGTCCCGGCGACGGGAGGCGCCGGGGAGGCAAGGGTCCGGACCGCAGGAGGCGGTCCGGACCGCGTACGGCGGACATCAGACGGCGGCCCGGAATCTTTACGCGGGCCCGGGGGCCGGCGGTGAAGAAAGGGCGCCGGGGCGCGGGCCCCGGCATTGCAGGAGGGTTCCGTCCATGCTACGATTCCGGATCAAGGAGAAAGGAGCGTCATGAACACCGCATCCGCCGCAGCCCAGATCCTCATCGCCCTCATCCCCATCGTCGGGATCGTCATGGGCAGCGCCGTCGTATTTTTTTACCTTCTATGGAACCACCGCCGGAAGACCCTGCTGATCCGCCAGGGCATCCGGCCGGACCCGAGCTTCGACCTCGCCTCCTTCAGCCTCATGGCAGGTCTTCTGAACATCGGGGTGGGATTCGTCCTTTCCCTCTTTTTTCTGGTGAAGGACGGGATCCAATACATGCTCCTGGGGGGGCTCATCCCGCTGTCCGTGGGCATAAGTCTCACGGTGTTCTACTTCCTTCGCGAAAAGCTGCCCTCCCGCCGGTAAAACTGCATGACGGATCCGGAAGGGTCGGACGAGGCCGTCGTCTCCGCCGTGCTGGGGGGGGAGCGGGAGGCCTTCGCCGGGATAGTGCGGAAATACCAGAACCGGGTCTTCTCCCTGGGCCTCCGGTTTTTCCGCAACCGGAACGACGCGGAGGACTACGCCCAGGAGGTCTTCGTGCGGGTCTTTGAAAGACTCGGGACCTTCCGGGGGGAGTCCCGGTTCGGGACCTGGCTGATGAAGGTGGCCTATTACCACGGGATAAGCTCCTTCCGGGCCCGCCGGGTCTTCGACAGTCTGCCGGAGGAGGCGGAGATCCCCGCGGCGGGGGACGGTCCGGAGAAGCTCCACGCCCGGAGGGCGGCCCGGGAGGCGCTGGCGGCGGCGCTGCGGGAGCTGCCGGACCGCTACCGGGTTTGCCTGGACCTGTACTTCTCCTTCGGGATGACCTATCAGGACGTGGCGGCAGTCACCGACGTGCCGGTCAACACCGTCAAATCCCACGTCTTTCGGGCCAAGAATATCTTGCGGAGTTCCCTGCGGAACACCGCCGCGGAGGCGTACGATGACCTGTGACAGAGCCATGGAAGCCTATCTCCGGCTGGACCGGGACGAAGCGCCGTCCCGGGAACTGGCGGCCCACATCGAATCCTGCCCCCTCTGCGGGCGGGAAGTCTGGGGCCTTACCGCCTCCCTCCAGGCCTTTCCGCCCACGGCGGACTGTCGCCCCGGCAGGGACCTGGCGGGACCGGTGATGGCCCGGATCGCCGACCTGAAGGCCGCTCCGGGGCCGGACGCCCTGTCGTGGCGGTCCCGGGAGGAAAGGCCGCTCCTTTCCCTCTATAACTGGATCGGGACGGGGCTCATGATCCTGGCAGGGATGATTCTGATCCCCTACAGCACCATCCCTCCCCTTCTGAACCGGATCGTCGGGCCGGACTGGGAACTCTCCCTGCACCTGGTCCTGGGGCTGGTCATCACCATCTACACCACCCTGTTCATCGGTTCCCACCTGACGGACCTGCGGCGTCTGTTGAAGATGCGGTGAACCGCCGCCGGGGCGGGGCTGGAAGCTGCGCCCGTTCCGGCGGGCCTCCTTACCCCCGGCGGGCCTCCTTACCCCCGGCGGGTGCCGCCGGAAGCGCGCAGGCCGCCGCAGACGGAGGCAGTCCCGGCGGACCTCCCCAGCCCCGAAGGGCCTCCTTACCCCCCGGCGGGCGCCGCCGGAAGCGCGCAGGCCGCCGCAGACCGAGGCGGCCCCGGCGGACCTCCCCAGCCCCGGCGGACTTCCTTGCCCCCGGCGGGCGCCGCCGGAAGCGCGCAGGCCGCCGCAGACCTAGGCAGTCCCGGCGGACCTCCCCAGCCCCGACGGGCCTCCTTACCCCCGGCGGCGGGACGGCGGACGTGCGGCGCCTTCCGCCCCCGGACAGGTTGGCCTTTGCCCGGGATTTTTATATATTTACGATCATGAATATTAAAGAATTTTTTCCCGTCGCCCTGGGGATCGTGTTTTCAGCGGTCCTGTCCGCCGGAGTTTCGGCGGCCCCGGCGGCGGAAGAAAAAGCCGGGAAGCCCCGGTCTCCGGAAAAAGGAGGGGTCATGAAAATGGACGATCGCCCCATGGAGGTTCGGGCCGCCGAGGCGTTGAAGCAGGGCCGCGGGACCATTCTGGCGGGGGCGGAAAAAAAGATACTGTTCCGCCTGGTGGACGAGAAGCACAGCTTCCCCGTGACCTTCAGCGAGGAGGAATGGAAGCGCCGTCTGGGACCGGAACGGTTCAGGATCATTCGCCTCCAGGACACCGAATACCCCTTTACCGGGGAGTACAACGACAACCACGCCGAAGGGGTCTATGTCTCCGCGGCCACCGGAGAACCCCTGTTCTCCTCCGCCGCCAAGTTCGATTCCGGCACCGGGTGGCCCAGCTTCACCGAACCCATCGATCCCGACGGGGTGCTGTACCGGGTGGATCATCACATCGGGTACCCCCGGATTGAGGTGGTGGACGCCCGGAGCGGAGGGCATCTGGGCCATGTCTTCCAGGACGGCCCGGGTCCCACGGGGCTCCGGTACTGCCTGAACTCGGCCTCCCTTATCTTCGTGCCCAAGGGCGGGAAGGCCCCGCCGGCGCTGAAATAGCTCCCATCCCGGGATTCAGGGTGCCGGGTTTTCCCCTCCATGGGCTCCAGTCCCGGCGGCCCCCCCGGGGCCGGGGGCCTTCCAGCCCCACGGTCTGTCCCCGCATCGGGTCCCATGAAAAAGGAAGGACACATGACAGAAACGGAAAAAATCCTCCGCGCCCCGGCGGACGGGAGGGTTCTGGGAGAAATCGTCCGCCACCAGCGGGAGGACCTTTTCCAGGCGGTCCGCCGCGCCCGGGAGGTCCAGCCCGCCTGGGACGCCCTTCCCCGAAGCCGGAAGACCGAGTGCGCGGAGCGGGCGGCCCGCTGGATCCACCGGAACGCCCACCGGATCGCCGAAACTGTGGCGGCCTGCACCGGCAAGACCCGGGTTGACGCCCTGAGCACCGAGGTCCTCCCCGGGGCGACGGCCTGGGTTTATTACGCCCGCCTGGCCGGGAAAGCCCTCCGGCCCCGGACCCTGCGCCGCTCCAGTGTTCTTTTTCTGAACAAGAAGTCGTCTCTGCGCCGGGAACCCTACGGGGTCGTGGGGATCATCAGCCCCTGGAACTACCCCTTCGCCATACCCCTCCACGAAACCGCCACCGGACTCCTGGCGGGGAACGGCGTGGTCCTGAAGGTGGCCACCCAGGTCCAGCCGGTGGGGGAACTCATCGCCGAGATGATCGATGATGCGGGCTTCCCTCCGGGGATCTTCGGCCTGATCCACCTTCCCGGGCCGGAGGCGGGGCCGGCCTTCGTGGAATCGGGGATCGGCAAGCTCTTTTTCACCGGATCCACCGAAACCGGAAAGACCCTGGCGGGTCTGGCCGCCCGGCGCCTTCTGCCGGTGAGCCTCGAACTGGGGGGCAAGGACGCCATGATCGTCCTGCGGGACGCCAACCTCTCCCGGGCCGCCGCGGGGGCGGTCTGGGCGGGGGTCTCCAACTGCGGACAGTCCTGCGCCGGGGTGGAGAGAATCTACGTGGAAAAGCCGGTCTACGACCGGTTCCTCCGGCTCCTGCGGGCGAGGGTCTCCGTTCTGCGCCAGGGACCCGACGGGGACTGGGACGCGGATTTCGGCGGTCTCACCACGGCGGAGCAGAAAGAGACGGTGGCCGCCCAGCTGGAGGACGCCCTCCGGCGGGGCGCCGTGGTCACCGCCTCCTCCCCGGAGCCGGCGGCCGATCCCGGGGGCGGGCTCTATCATCCCGCCCTGGTGGTGGAAACCGACGGCTACCGGGGAGACCTGATGAGCAGGGAAACCTTCGGCCCCATCCTGGCGGTCTCCCCGGTGGAGGACGCCGAGGAGGCGCTGCGGCGGGCCAACGATTCCCCCTACGGCCTCACCGCCTCGATCTGGACCGCCGACTCCCGCCGGGCCCGGAAACTGGCCTCCCGGCTGGAGGTGGGGGTGGTGACCCTCAACGACCACCTGATGAGCCACGGCATGGCGGAAACCCCCTGGGGAGGCTTCAAGGAAAGCGGCATCGGCCGCAGCCACGGCCTTTCGGGCTTCCACGAGATGACCCGGGAGAAGGTGGTGGTGACCGAACGTCTGCCCATGATGAAGCGCAACATGTGGTGGCATCCCCACTCCCGCCGGGTCTACGACGGACTCATGGGCGCGCTGGACATGCTCTTCGCCGCGGGCCCGGTCGGACGGATCCGCGGGGCCTTCCGGGCGGCCCGGCTCTTCGGGGAGAGGTTCTTCCGGTCCTGATATGGGGTCGGCCCGGGGGAATCGGCCCGGGTCCGACAGGCCTCCCCCCGGCCGGCCCCCTCCAGGGCGGAGCCGGGCCGCTTCCCCGTCGCAGGTGGAGGCCCTGCCCGGTGTAGCGGGTCTCCACCGGCGATGCCGGGCCGACCCCTGCCCGGGCCTCCCCCCGGCCGGCCCCCTCCGGGGCGGCGCCGGGCCGGGCCCGGCAGGAGCGGCGCCCTAGCCCGGGGAGTTCACCGGATAGGTGGGCTTTTTCCCCGTCAGGATCTCCACCACGTTCCGCGCGGTCTTGGTCTTCAGCTCCGACATGGCCTCCTCGCTGAAGAAGCCTGCGTGGTCCGACAGGATGACGTTGTCCAGCCCCCGCAGCGGACTGTCCGCCGGCAGGGGTTCCTTCTGGAAAACGTCCAGACCCGCGTAGGCCAGCTTCCCCGAGGCCAGAGCTTCCGCCAGAGCCTCCTCCTCCACCAGGGCACCCCGGGAGGTGTTGACCAGGATGGTGGTGGGCTTCATCCGGGCGATCCGGGCCCTGTTGATGAGCCTGTTCGTCTCCGGGCTGGCGGGGGCATGGATGGAAATATAGTCCGCCGCGGCCACCAGTTCGTCGATATCCACCTTTTCGCAGCCCTCTTTGGCGATGTCCCCGGCGGACACATAGGGGTCGTAAACCAGGCAGCGGCCGAAATTGAAGTTCCGCATCCGGACCCAGAACTGACGGCCGATGGCGCCGAAACCGACGATCCCCAGGACCCGTCCGCTGATCCGCCGGGTGGGCTGTTCGCCGCTGAGGTTCCAGGCCCCTTCCCGGATCCGCCGATCCTTGTAGGGGACATTCCGTATGGCCCCCAGCATCAGCGCGGCGGCCTGCACCGCCACCTCCTCCATGGCGTAATCCGGGACCCGGGTGACCCAGATGCCCTTCCGCGTCGCCGCCTCCACATCCACGTTGTCATACCCCACACCGTAACGGGAGATGACCCGGCATTTCTCCAGGCCGGAAATGACATCTTCCGTCATGGGGAAAAGATTCACCAGGAGTCCGTCGGCATCCCGGAACATCTCCATGGCCTCCCGGGACCCCTCGGGATATCTGCAGATCTCCACCTTCGCGCCGATGGCGGAAAGTACGGCCTCCTCTTCGGTGATCCGGCCATGCCGGTCGTCGGTCACAACCACCTTGAACATTCTCCGCTCCTCCCGATGCATATAGACGAATCATAATCGCTGGTGTGGAAACAATCAAACGGATTTGCTATAATTTCGGAGATTTACACACTACCGCGGCCCGGTCTCGTCACAGTCGGCCGGAAGCGGACAATCGGGGAAGAATCATGGCGGATATTCAGCCTTCCAGCAGGGATTTCATTCGGGACATCATCGACGCGGACCTGGCCCGGGGTCTGCCGGCCCACGGGGTGGCCACCCGTTTCCCCCCGGAGCCCAACGGCTATCTACACATCGGACACGCCAAATCCATCTGCCTCAACTTCGGCATCGCCCGGGAGTACGGGGGCACCTGCAACCTCCGGTTCGACGACACGAACCCCACGAAGGAAGAGGTGGAGTACGTGGAATCCATCATGGAGGACGTGCGCTGGCTGGGTTTCAGCTGGGACGGCCTGTACTACGCCTCCGACTATTTCGAACAGCTCTACCGGTGGGCCGAGTTCCTGATCGAAAAGGGGCTGGCCTATGTGGACGATTCCCCGGCGGAAGAAATCAGCCGTATGCGGGGCGCCCCCGCCATGCCGGGCACACCCAGCCCCTACCGGGAACGGCCCCCCCGGGAGAGCCTGGACCTTTTCCGCCGGATGCGGGCCGGGGAGTTTCCCGACGGCAGCCGGGTCCTCCGGGCCAGGATCGACATGGCCTCGCCGAATCTGAACATGCGGGACCCGGTGCTGTACCGGATCCGCCGGGCCACCCATCACCGCACCGGCGACGACTGGTGCATCTATCCGATGTACGACTTCGCCCACGGCCAGAGCGACGCCATCGAGGGCATCACCCACTCGATCTGCACCCTGGAGTTCGAAAACCACCGGCCGCTGTACGACTGGTTTCTGGAAGCCCTGGAGCTGCCCCACCGGCCCCGGCAGATCGAGTTCGCCCGGCTCAACCTCACCTACACGATGATGTCCAAACGCCGCCTGCTGGAGCTGGTGCGGGAGAAGATCGTTTCCGGCTGGGACGACCCCAGGATGCCGACGATCTCCGGCCTCCGGCGCCGGGGCTACACCCCCGAGGCCATCCGGACCTTCGCGGACCGGATCGGCGTGGCCAAGGTCAACAGCACCGTGGACGTCGCCTTCCTGGAGTTCTGCCTCCGGGAAGACCTGAACAGGAAAGCCCCCCGGGTCATGGCGGTCCTGGACCCGCTGAAGGTCACCATCACCAACTACCCGGAGGACAAAACCGAAACCTTCCCGGCGGAGAACAACCCCGAGGATCCCGCGGCGGGGACCCGCCTGCTGCCCTTCGGCAGGACGCTGTACATCGAGAGGGAGGACTTTCACGAGAACCCGCCCAGGGGATTTTTCCGCCTCTCCCCGGGAAAGGAAATCCGGCTGAAACACGCCTACTACATCACCTGCACCGGAGTCGTCAGGGACCCCGCAACGGGGGACGTGACCGAGGTCCTCTGCTCCTACGACCCCGAATCCCGGGGCGGCGGGACCCCCGACGGCCGCAAGGTCAAGGGCACCTCCCACTGGGTGTCGGCGCGGCACGCGGTGGACGCGGAGGTCCGGCTCTACGATCATCTCTTCACCCAGCCGGACCCGCAGAACACGCCGGACAACGGGGACTGGAAGGATCTGTTAAACCCCGCCTCCCTGCAGGTCCTGAAAAACTGCAAGGTGGAGCCCGGTCTCCGGGAGGCCGCTCCGGGAGCGAAGTTCCAGTTTCTGCGGCAGGGCTACTTCTGCGCGGACCTTCAGGACCATCGGCGGGACCGGCCCGTTTTCAACAGAACGGTGACCCTGCGGGACACCTGGGCCAAAATGCAGAACAGGACGCGGGAATCCTGAAGGAGGCAAGGTTTCACCCCGTTTTACCGATATAATGAAGAGGAAACGGATACAAAAGGGAGAAAAATGAGAAAAATGCCCGTCATCGGGACCGATCTCGAGCTGAACGGCGTCATCAAACGGATAACCGCGAAGTTTCCGGATCAGTTCGAACCGGTGTTCATCGATAACGCGGACGACGCTCTGGAATACCTGAAATACGAGCTTCCCGAAATCAGCCTCATCAACCTGTCGGACTTCTCCATCGACGCCCCAAAGATCATCGAGTCCATCAAGTCCGACCCCTGGCTTCACTACGGAGGGATCATCGGCGTCCATCTGCGGAAGGACGCCAAAAAAGCCGAAGAACTGATGAAAAACTCCAACATCATCAGCCTGATTCCCCGGGCTGAGATGATCTGGGGTTTCCATCGGATCCTGAAAATCGTCATCCAGCACCGGCACTTCCTCTTCCATCGGGATCTGCAGAAGGACCTTCTGCGGACCATCTCCGGCGGCTTCATCATGGACAACGACCCCTTCGTCATCCGGGCTTACATCAACCTGATCACCAACTATCTCTTCAACGCCGGGTATCTGAACCATGACTCCCGGGACCGCCTGCATGTGGCGCTTTTCGAAATGCTGATGAACGCGGTGGAGCACGGAAACTGCAACATCAGCTACGAGGAGAAGAACCGCTGGCTCAACGCGGGGAAGGACGCCCTGGACCTCATCCGGGAGAGACTCAAGGACCCCGCCGTCGCCCGGCGCAAGGTCACCTTCAAGTACCGGATCGGCGGCGAAAAAAGTTCCTTTTCCATCCGGGACGAGGGGCCTGGCTTCGACTGGCGGAGCGCCTTCTCCGATGGGGACAAGGTGAATCTGGACATGCATGGGCACGGGATCAAGATAACCCGCTATTATATCCAGAATCTGCGGTACAACGACATCGGCAACGAGGTTTCCTTCGAGATGCCCCATCTGACGGACAAGCCGGACATGGTTCCCGGGCTCTTCGTCAACCGGGACGATATCGTCTTCGAGGACGGCGATGTGGTGGTCTCGGAGGGGGAGGAGTCGAACTTCCTGTACTACATCGCCTCCGGCACCCTGAGCGTCCTGTCCGGGGGGCGGCAGATATCCTCCCTGTCCCCGGAGGACATTTTTCTGGGAGAAATGCTTTTCTCCTGAACAACAGGAGGTCCGCCACGGTGGTCTCCAAGGGACGGTCCGTGCTGCTGCGGATATCCAAGAACGAGTTCATGAACGTCGTGAAAGAGAAGCCTCATTACGGAATTCTGCTGGCCCGGCTCATCGCGCAGCGCCTGGCGAAGCTGAACGCCCATGTCGCCGCCCTGGAGGGGAAATTCATCTAGCCCTGGGAGGATCCTTCATGCGCTACCTGCATTACAAGGTCAAGGCCGGGCCGGAAGACCTCATCGCCGTCAACATGAACGAAAGAACGGACCATAAACTCGCCCGGGTGCTGCTTCTGGATACGGGCAACTATTTCAAATACCGCCTGGGCAAGGTGCACGAAGCCAAGCAGATCCAGGAGGGCGCCCCGGTGGTGGTGCTGGAACCTCCCTACCGGGGAGACTGGCACGTAATCGTCGAAATGACCGTCTCCGGCGAGGTGCGGGCCTACATCGAGGTGCAGCGCAAGGGGCGCTGAAGCGCGCCCCGAAGCGGAGCCTCCGTCCCCGCTTCGGGGCGGATGCCTTGCGGGACCGGGTATTTTTCAATATAATGATAAAGACACCAAAGACCGCGAGGAGTCCAGGGTTCGATGAAAGCCAAGACCGATTTTCCCGCAATCAACGAGGCTCCGCCGGAGGGGCTCAAGCCGGACGGCACCCCTTACCGGGTGCTCATCGTCGACGATTCCATGTTCATAGCCAAGCAGCTCAGTCAGATTCTCAGCTCCGCGGGGTTCGAGATCGCCGCCACCGCGTCGAACGGAGAGGAGGGGTTGGAAAAATACAAGGAACTGTCCCCGAAAATCGATCTGGTGACCATGGACATAACCATGCCCAAGATGGACGGGATAACCGCGCTGGAAAAGATCATGGCCTTCGACAGGGAGGCGGCGGTCGTCATGGTGAGCGCCCTGGGGAAAAACGACCTGGTCAAGCAATCGCTTCTCCTGGGCGCGAAAAACTACATCGTCAAACCGCTGGACCGGAAAAAGGTCCTGGAACGGGTCGTTCAGTCCCTGAAGAAATAGGCGTCGGCGGCTTCCGTTTCTTTTCCCGCCTGGGGGGCGGAAGCGTCCGACATTCACGACACCGGTGCTATAAGGAGTTTGCAATGGCTAAAACGAAAGCGTCCGAAACGAAGGCGAAAAATCCGGCGGCGAAGAAGGGACTTCCTTCCCAGACCTCTCCGGAAAAACTGCAGGAAGAGATAAAGGCCCAGGCCCACCAGGTTTACCTGGAGAGGACCGCCCGAGGCGAGGAGGGGGACGAAATGTCCGACTGGCTCACGGCGGAGGAAAGGGTAAAAAAGGCCCACGGTCTGTAGTTATCTCCCGCGGGCCCGGGAGCGTCGCCGCCGCCCGGTGGTAGACGAAGCCCTCCGGCCCCTTTACAATGCCCCCAGCGGTATGAAAATCTTTCGCCTGTTCCTGCGCAAAGCGGGGAGACTGCTTTTAACCGTCTTCATCATTTCCACGGCGGTTTTCTTCGCCCTCAGGATCATCCCCGGCGACCCCGCCCTGGTGGTGGCGGGGATCGACGCCTCGCCCGAAACCGTCGCGGCCATTCAGACCCGCCTGGGGACGGACCGGCCCATCCTCGCCCAGTACGAGGAGTGGCTCCTGTCGGTTCTGCGCTTCGATTTCGGCGCCTCGCTGTTTTCGGAAGAGAAGGTATCGGCCCTGATCATGGACCGCTTCCCCCTGACCCTGGTTCTGGCGCTGCTGGGGATGGCGGTGGCCTTCCTGCTGGCGCTGCCGCTGGGGGTCCTGTCCGCAGTCCGGCGCTGGTCCTTCTGGGACTACCTGGGGATGATCGTCTCCCAGGTGGGAATGGCGGTGCCCAGCTTCTGGCTGGGGATCGTCCTGCTCCTGATGTTCGCCGTCTGGATCCGGATCTTTCCCCTCTTCGGCGGGGAGGGGCCCCTTCACCTGGTCCTGCCCGCGGTGGCTCTGGGGGTGAACCGGGGAGCGGTTCTTCTCCGGCTGGTCCGCACGACCATGATCGAGGAGCTGGGCAAGGAGTACATCATCACCGCCCGCTCGAAGGGGCTTCCCGAAAGGGTCATCCGGTATCGACACGCCCTGCGCAACGCCCTGGTGCCGGTGGTCACCGTGTCGGGAATCCAGTTCGGTTACATGCTGGGAGGGGCCATCATTCTGGAGCAGGTTTTCTCCCTCCCCGGGGTGGGGCGCCTTTTTCTGTCCGCCATCTATCAGCGGGACTTTCCGGTGGTGCAGGGAGGAGTGATCTTCATCGCCATCGTCTTTTCCCTGATCAACTTCCTGGTGGACATGGTCTACGCCCTGGTGAACCCCAAACTGCAGGCGGGCGGCGGATGACCGGCAACGTTCTTCTGGAAATCAACGATCTGGCGGTGGAGTTCTTCTCTCACCGCAGAAAGATCCACGCCGTCCGGGGTCTGGACCTGACGGTGCTGCCGGGCCAGTTCCATGCCCTGGTGGGGGAATCCGGCGCGGGGAAAACCGTCACCTCCTTCACGATCCTCCGGCTGCTGCCTCCGTCCGCCGCGGTCACCCGGGGTTCGGTGGTCTTCCAGGACCACAACCTTCTGACCCTGTCGGAGGACCTGATGCGGAACCTCCGGGGACGGGAGATCAGCATGATCTTTCAGGAGCCGTCGAAATATCTCAACCCCTCGATGAAGGCGGCGGACCAGGTGATCGAGGGCATCCGCTTCCATCTGGGTTACTCCGAGAAGGCGGCCTACCAGTGGACCCGGGAGCTTTTCCAGCGGGTGGGCCTGGACGGGGGCAGGACGGCCATGTCCCGGTACCCCCACGAGTTCTCCGGAGGAATGCGGCAGCGGCTGATGATCGCCATGGCGGTGGCCTGCAACCCGTCCCTTCTCATCGCCGACGAACCCACCACCGCCCTGGATGTGGGGGTCCAGCGGCAGATCATCAATCTGCTGCAGGAACTCCGGGGCGAGAAGAACATGGCCATTCTCTACGTAACCCACGACATCGGGGTGGTGCGGTACGCGGCGGACTACGTTTCCGTCATCTACACCGGACGGATCGTCGAGTCATCCCCCAAGGACCTTCTCTTCGCCAATCCCCGGCACCCCTACACCCGGCTCCTTCTGGAATCCATCCCCAGCCGGGACAAGAGGGGGAGCCGGCTGCAGGGCGTGCCGGGAAGCATACCCAACCCGGAAAACAGCCCTCCGGGCTGCTCCTTCCACCCCCGCTGCCCCATCGCCCAGCCCATATGCGCGGAAACCCTGCCTCCCATGGTAAAGATAGAATCGGCCCACCGCTGCGCCTGTTTCTTTCCGGGAAAGGATCTGGGGTTGCCGGGATGAAGCCGCTTCTCCGGGTGGAAAAGGTGTCGAAAACCTTCTACGGATCGGGTCTCCTGCGCC
>JAKQWJ010000011.1 GCA_029562045.1 Spirochaetota bacterium
GGCAACGGCGAGCGCACCGGAAACGTGGACCTGGTCACCGTGGCGCTGAACATGTTCAGCCAGGGGCTGGACCCGGGGCTGGATTTCTCCAACCTTCCCCGGATCCAGGAGATCGTCGAACGATGCACCGCCATGGCCGTCCCCCCCCGGCATCCCTACGCGGGGGAACTGGTCTTCACCGCCTTCTCCGGCTCCCACCAGGACGCCATCAAAAAGGGCATGGACAGGATGAAAACCCGGGTCCGGCCCGACGCCCGGTGGGAGGTCCCCTACCTCCCCATCGACCCGAAGGACATCGGCCGGGACTACCAGGCCATCATCCGGATCAACAGCCAGAGCGGAAAGGGCGGGGTCGCCTACGTGCTGCAGACCAAGTTCGGTTACGAACTTCCCAAGATGATGCATCCCGCCATCGGAAAGATCGTCAACGATATCTCCGACAACCTGGGTCGGGAACTGGACAGCAGGGAGATCCTGGATATCTTCCGGAACCACTTCCTCAATGTCCGGGAGCCCCTGGAGCTGGTGAGCTACTCCACCACGCCCCGAAAGGATGTGAAGGATATGGTGACCTGTGAAGCCAGCGTTCTGTACAACGGGGAAGAACGGGTCCTGAAAGGCACCGGCAACGGGCCCATCAGCGCCTTTGTTCACGGCATGCAGGCCGCGGGCTTCAACGGCTTCGACATCGCCGAATTCCGCCAGCAGTCGGTGGGAGACGGTGCCGGGACCGAGGCGGTGGCCTACATCGGCATCAAGACTCCGGAGGGAAAGACCTTCTGGGGAGCGGGGCGGCACACGGACATAACCACCGCGGGAATCATGGCCCTGGTGAGTTCCTACAATGTGTCGCTGAAGGTCCGGGAAAAGATCAGGGTCTGAGCCCCATAGGGACCTTGCGGGCCAATGCGCTTTTTCACTCGATCCTTGCCCGGGAAAAGATCAGAGTCTGAGCCCCATAGGGGCCCGGGAAGAGGGAACAGGCGGACGCAGCGCGCCTGTCCGGTTCCCCTCTTCCGGGCCGCCCGGGGGAAACGGAAAGGCCCGCCGCGACGCGGCGGGCCTTTCTGTTTCGTCTTTCCGGACGGATCGACGGGGAAGCGGGCTGTCAGGGCTCCTGCAGCGGCGCCCGGACATTCTGGATCAGGTACTTGACCCCCCCCACCTCCACCACGTCCTTGAAGAGTTCTTCCGTGGAGGTCACCCGGGCCAGCTCCCAGGGCGTCTTCCGGTAGTCGTCGGAACTCACGTTCTTGTCCATTTTGCTCCAATGGGGAACGAAGAGGACCTTGCCCACTGCCATATCCGCCTTGACGGCCTTTCTGCTGGGGATGACGTGATTCACCCATTCCTTGCGGCCGTCGGACACGAAGACCACCTCCGCCTGGTTCCTGGTGGCGGCGGACGGGGGGGTCACGATCCTGGCGTTATGAAAATCCAGCTCGTAGGGATTGGCCCCCATGGCGCAGAGCACCTCGCCGTCCCGCAGATCCACCATGCCCGCCAGCGGAGCGACCCCGGGGACCGAGGGCAGGGAAACGCCGGGAACCATGGACGACACGGTGGAACAGGCGGAAAGCACGAGCAGCGCCGATACCAAGACAAGAGCACATTTTTTCATCGCGGAATCCTCCTTGAGCGACACCATCATTATCATACTTCCCGGGGATCCGCGCAAGACCGGTCCGCCTCGTGTCGGCTGCCTCTCAGGTCGGCGTAACGGAAGCAGCCCCTGAGATGGTCGTTCACCACCCCCACTGCCTGCAGGTGGGAGTAGACGATGATGCTGCCCACGAAGGAGAAGCCCCTCCCCTTCAGGTCCCCGGCGATTGTATCGGAGAGTTCCGTCCGGGCGGGCACGTCCCCGGGGGAGGCCCAGCCGCCGTGGAGGGTCTTTCCGTCGGTGAAGCCCCGAAGATACGCGGCGAAGGATCCGAACTCATCCCGCACCCGCAGAAAGGCCCGGGCGTTCGCGATGGAGGCTTCGATTTTTCTCCGGTTCCGGACGATTCCGGGGTCGCCCAGCAGCCTGACGATCTCTCCGGGGCCGTAGCGGGCCACCGTCTCCGGGTCGAAACCCTGGTAGGCACGGCGGTAGTTTTCCCGTTTGTTGAGGATGGTGAGCCAGCTCAGGCCCGCCTGGGCTGATTCGAGGACCAGAAACTCGAACTGCCGCCGGTCCTCGTAAACCGGAACACCCCACTCCCGGTCGTGGTATTCCCGGTAGAGGGGCGATCCCAGGCACCAGGGGCAGCGCTCCATCTCCGCTACAGGACGGTGCGCCGGGAGATTTCCTCCCCCCGGACATTCAGCACCGCCACGGATATGGGCAGGGTGGATCCCGCCCGTTCCCGGGCCTTCATGGCCAGCCCCAGGAGCCCCCCGCAGCAGGGGACCTCCATCATCAGGACCGTCACCGAGGCCGCGTCCCGGAAGAGGGCCGTCAGCTTCTCCCGGTAGCTCTCCAGCCCCGAATCCAGTTTGGGACAGGCGATGGCCAGGGCCTTGCCTGCGAGGTAGCGGGAATGGAAGTTTCCCGCGGCGTAGGCGCTGCAGTCAGCCGCCAGGAGGACGTGAGCGCCCCGGAAGGCCGGCGCGTCGGGATTGACCAGATGGAGCTGCACCGGCCAGGCCCCGAGTTCCGACCTCGCCTCCGATGCCCTAACCGAGGCGGCCCGGGCCGCCTCGGTTAGGGCGGTCTCCGCCCGGGGCCCGCCCCCGGGAAAGGCCTCGTTCCCCGACGCGGCGCCCGGGGGCGTCTCTCCCCGGGTTGCGGCGTCTTCCCCCCGGGAAGCGGCGTCCCGGCGGGCCAGGCGGATCGACGCGGCGCCGGGACAGCCGGAAAAAGCCGGCGCCCCGGCGGGACGGACCGGCTCAGGCCTTTCCCCGGTGGGATCGGGAATGCCGTGGAGGGCGAGATAGTCCCGGGCGATCTTCGCGTACCCGATCTCCCCGTGGGCCTCCATGTGCTCCAGATGGTTCCGGATGAGACCGGCCCCGCCCCGGACGATCCGTTCCATGACCCGCCACTCGTCGTAGGGTTCCGCCTCCCTTTCGATGACCCGGATCGCTCCCCGGGGACAGTGCCCGAGACAGGCCCCGAGACCGTCACAGAACAGGTCGCTGATCATCCGGGCCTTGCCGTCGATGATCTTCAGTGCCCCTTCCACGCAGTTAGGAATGCAGATTCCGCAGCCGTCGCACAATTCGTCGTCTATTTCGATGATTTTCCGCATCATGATGGGGGGAGGATACCACGGCCCCCGGAGGAGCCTCCGTATCAAATGTTACGGTTATTGATATTCCTTTCCCCGGCGGTTACAATCCCGCCATGGAACAGGTCGTTCTCGCCTCCGCCTCGCCCCGCCGCCGGGAGCTTCTGCGGCAGATGGGACTGCCCTTCGTCACCTGCTTCGCGGAGGTGGACGAAAGCGTCCCGGAGAACTGTGAGGATTTCATCGCCGCCTGCTCGAATCTGGCGAAGAAAAAAATCCTGGCAGTCAAGGACATGGGGAAGGTCCGGGGCTGCCGCTGGTTCATCGCGGCGGACACTCTGGTCGTAAAGGGCCGCCGGATCTTCGGGAAGCCCCTGAACCGGGACGAGGCCCGGACCATGCTCCGGGGGCTGGCGGGCGCCCGCCACCGGGTCATCACCGGAGTGGCTTTTTTCGACCGCCGGAGGGACATCTTCGACCTGGGGGGAGAGGCCGCCGAGGTCCGCTTCGTCCCCATGTCGGAAACCGACATCGAATGGTACCTGGACACCGGGGAATGGCAGGGCGCGGCGGGAGGGTACCGGATCCAGGAGAAGGCCGCCTGCTTCATCGAATCCATCCGGGGAAACTACAGCACCGTCATGGGCTTGCCTATACCTTTGATTTATGCCATTCTGAGACGCAACGGCTTCCCCTATGGGGGGCCGAAATCTTCCGTCGGCCCCGGGCCGCACGAGAAATAAGGGAAGATCCCGGCTCTCACCGCCGAGGCATCTTTCGGGAGGAACCTTTGGCAGTCGTCACCATGAAAAATTTGCTCGAGTCCGGTGTGCACTTCGGCCACCAGACCAAGCGCTGGGACCCGCGGATGAAGAAATACATCTTCGCCGAACGCAACGGTATCCACATCATCGATCTGCAGAAAACCATCACCGCCATCAAGGAAGCCTACGAAGTCGTCCGAAAGACGGTTCTGGACGGCAAGGCCGTCCTGTTCGTGGGAACGAAAAAACAGGCCCAGGCGGCGATCCAGCGTGAGGCGGAACGCTGCGGCATGTTTTACGTCAACAACCGCTGGCTGGGGGGCATGCTCACCAACTTCTCCACCATCAAAAAAAGCCTGCTGCGGCTCAAGAAACTGGAAAAAATGGAAGTGGACGGCAGTTTCGAGGGCATGACCAAGAAAGAGATCGCCTCCCTGATGAAGGAAAAAACGAAGCTGGAAAAGAACCTGGGGGGCATCAAGGACCTCAAGGAGCTTCCCGGAATCATCTTCATCATCGACACCAAAAAAGAAGCCATCACCGTCGCCGAAGCCCGCAGGATGAGCATTCCCGTGGTCGCCGTGGTGGACACCAACTGCAACCCCACGGGCATCGACTACCCCATTCCGGGGAACGACGACGCCATCCGGGCCATCACCCTTTTCACCCAGATAATTTCCAACGCCGTGGTGGAAGCGGACAACGAGATCGGCCTGGAGGTCATCGATTCCTACCAGGACGAGGAGCCGGCGGAGCCGGCGGAGGCAGCGGGAGAAAGGACCTCGGCCGAGGCGGAGGAAACCGAGAGGGTTCCCCTGGGGGCCTCCACCGACGCCGACGAGGGCTTCACCGTGGAGGATTACTCCAACTACACCCCGGAAGAAAAAAATGAAGCATCCCGGGAAATCGAGACCGATGAACCCATCGTCCCGGTGGACGAGGACAAGCTGTACGGCGAATGAGACAATCCCCCGATAAAAGGAAACACACATGGAAATACGAGCCGAAGACGTGAAAGCCCTCCGGGACAGGACCGGGGCGGGCATGATGGACTGTAAAAAGGCCCTGACCGAGGCCGGCGGAGACCCCAAAAAAGCGGAAAAGATCCTGAAAGAGCTGGGTCTCGCCGCGGCGGCCAAACGGACGGGCCGGGCCACCAACGAGGGGCGGATTTTCACGAAAATCACCGGAAACCGGGCGGCCATCCTGGAACTGTCCTGTGAAACCGACTTCGTGGCCCGCAACGAGGATTTCGTCGCCCTGGGCAGGGAGCTCGTGGCGGAGGTCGCCGGGAAGGGGCTTTCCGCGGACTCCCCGGCCCTCACCGCCCGGGTCACCGACCTCATCACGACGATCAAGGAGAACATGAGCCTCCGGCGGGCGGACAGCTTTCCCCTGGGCCCCGGAGAGACTGCGGTGGAGTACATCCACGGAGAGGGCCGCATCGGCGTCCTGGTCAAGGCCGGAGCGGACAAGCCGGAGATACTGACAAACCCGGCGGTGAAGGCCTTCATCTTCGACTGCGCCCTCCACGTGGCGGCCTTCAACCCCCAGTTCCTGTCGGAAAAGGAGGTCCCGGCGGAGTACCTGAAGGAGCAGCAGGAGATCTTCGCCAAACAGGCCGAGAATCTCGGGAAGCCCCAGAATGTCCTCCAGGGCATCGTCGCGGGGAAGGTCAAGAAACACCTCGCCGAGGTCTGTCTGATGGACCAGCCCTTCGTCAAGGACGACAAAAAGACCGTGGCCCAGGCGGCGAAGGACGCGGGCAAGGCGGCGGGTGGAACGGTATCTATCCTGAAATACCTGTATTTCCGGGTGGGCGAGGATCTGAGGTAAACGAAACAGCGGGGAGACGCGTGTATGGACAAGATCAAGGCTCAGGCCGAGGACAAGATGAAAAAATCCCTCAAGGCCATGCAGGACGATTTCAATACCCTGAGAACCGGCAGGGCCTCCCCCGCCCTCTTCGATAAAATCCGGGTGGACTGCTACGGGCAGAAAACCCCCCTGAACCAGGTGGCCACCGTGTCGGTGCCCGAGGCCCGGCTGGTGGTCATACAGCCCTGGGACAAATCCCTGCTGGGGGAGATTGAAAAAGCCATCCAGATGTCCGAACTTTCGGTCAACCCCAACAACGACGGGAAGATCATCAGGATCAACATCCCCCCCCTCACCGAGGAGCGCCGGAAGGAGCTGGCCCGGATGAGCCGGAACATGGCGGAGGCGTCCCGGGTGGCGATCCGCAACATCCGGCGGGACGCCAACGAGGAGCTGAAGAAAGCCCATAAAAACGGGGACATAAGCGAAGACATGGAAAAGAAGATCGGGGAGGATATCCAGAAACTCACCGACCGCTACATCGGGGAAATAAACAAGGACCTGGAAGCCAAAGAAAAAGAGATCATGGAAGTGTAGCGGTGAGCGATCTGGAGGAATTCTCCGACCCGTCGAAGCTTCCCCGCCATGTGGGCATCATCATGGACGGCAACGGCCGGTGGGCCAGGCGGCGCAACCTGAACCGCTCCGCGGGCCACCGGGAGGGCCTGAAGGCGACCAAGGAGATCGTCCGGACCGCCGCCGAAATCGGCATCCCCTTCCTGTCTCTGTACACCTTCTCCACGGAAAACTGGAAAAGGACCGGGGAGGAGGTGTCCTTTCTCATGGGTCTGGTGCGGCAGCATCTGCGCAGGGAGTACGAGTTTTACCGGGAAAACCGCATTCGGCTGCGCTACGCCGGAAACCTGGCGGGTCTTCCCCGGGACATCCAGCGGGACATCGTCCTGGCCCTGGAGGAGACCGGCGGCTTCGACCGGCTGACGGTGACCATCGCCCTGAACTACGGAGGCCGGGACGAGATCGTCCGGGCGGTGCGGAAGTGGCTCTCCCCGAACGGGGCGGGTCCGGCTGCGGGGGGCACGGAAGGCTCGGACGGTCCCGGAGGCCCGGGAAGACGGGATCCGGAGGCTTTCACCGAAGAGGCTCTGGCATCCTGTCTGGACAATCCCGACAACCCGGACCCGGATCTCATCATCAGAACCGCCGGCGAATCCCGGACCAGCAATTTTCTGCTCTGGCAGAGCGCCTATGCGGAGCTGTACTTCTCCGACAAACTCTGGCCGGACTGGACCGGCGAGGATCTGAAAGAAGCATTGCGGAATTTTCAAAAACGCGTCAGAAAATACGGTGGTATCGGGTGAGCAACATTCGAGTTCGTTTGACCTTTTTTTTCATTGCCTTTCCCGCACTGATGGCAATGATCCTGTTCCTGCCCTTCCGGGGGCATCTGGTCTTCAACCTGGTGGTGACCCTGGCTTCCGGGGCCGCGGCGATGGAGATGGCCAATATCTTCGGCAACCGGGGAGTACGGCTCTCCCGGACGGCGGCCTTCATTCTCGGCGCGGCGGGACCTCTCTTCTCTTATCTGCACATTTCCGGCGTCTCCGCGGGGGACTATCTGCCGGTTTTTTCGGTGCTCGCCGCCGCAGGCCTCCTGGCCCGGGACATATTCCACCCCCGGGAGGAGGATTTTCAGGAGGTGCTGTTCCGCCTGGCGGCGTATTTTTTCCTCCTCATCTACCCCGGCCTTTTCTGCTCCTACGTGGGACGCCTCTTCACCCTTCCGTCGGGCACGGCGGCGCTCCTGGTCTTCGTGGCGGGGACCTATCTGAACGACTCTTTCGCCTGGGCGTCGGGGGTGCTCTGGGGTTCCCGCAGCCGCAACATTCTGACCGTCAGCCCCAACAAGAGCCTTGTCGGCTTCGTCTTCGGGTTCCTGGCCAGCATCGCGGTGGTCGGCCTCTCCGCCGCCTGGGGCATCCTCCCTCTGCGGGCTCCCGCGGCGCTGGTCCTGGGGATATCCCTGGGCACGACCACCATCCTGGGGGATCTGGCGGAATCGGCGCTGAAAAGGTCCGGGACCCTGAAGGACTCGGGGAACATCATCCCCGGCCGGGGAGGTTTTCTGGACTCCATCGACTCCCCGCTTTTCAGCGCCCCCATATTTTATTATGTTTATCTCGCCGTGTCGTCCGGCGTCGGATAGAAAGAGGTCCCGCTTCATGAAGAAAAGGCTCATCGTTCTCGGCTCCACCGGTTCCATCGGGAAGAACGCCCTGGATGTGGCCGCCTCCCTGCCGGATCTCTTCCGGGTGGTGGGCATCTCCGCCCACCGGAACGAAGAGGAACTGCTGCGGAACGCCGAAGCCCACGGGACGCGGGCCCTGGCGCTGTCCGGGGCCGCTCCCCGGGACCCGCGGATAGCCTATGCGGGAGAGGAGGGCCTACGGCGGATGATCGCCGAAACCGGGGCGGATATCCTGGTCAACGGCATTTCCGGCGCCGCCGGGTTCCTACCCTCGGTGGCGGCCCTGGAATCCGGCAAGGCCCTGGCGCTGGCGAACAAGGAAACCCTGGTCATGGCGGGGGATCTGATAAAATCCCTTGCGGCCTCCCGGGGCGTCCCGATCCTGCCGGTGGATTCGGAGCATTCGGCGATTTTCCAGATGTTCCACAAATTCGGCGCCGCCGCGGTGTCCCGGGTCATCCTCACCGCCTCGGGAGGGCCTTTCCGGGATCTGAAACAGGAGAAGATGTCCGCCGTCACCCCCGCCGAGGCCCTCCGCCACCCCACCTGGAACATGGGCAGGAAGATCAGCATCGACTCCGCCAGCCTGGCCAACAAGGGACTGGAAGTGATCGAGGCCCACCACCTTTTCGATCTGCCGCCGGAGAGGATCGGGGTCCTGGTGCATCCCCAGAGCTACGTGCACTCCTTCATCGAGACGCAGGACGGAAGCCTTTACGCCCAGATCGGAAAGCCGGACATGCGGGTCCCCATCCTGAACGCCCTGACCCATCCCCATATACACTCCTACCCGCCGGGGAAGTTTTCCCTGGCCGGGATGAGCCTTTCCTTCCTGGATCCGGACCCGGCGCGCTTTCCCATGCTGCCCCTGGCCTACGAGGCCCTGCGCCGGGGAGGCTCCTTCCCTCTGGTCTACAACGCCGTCAACGAGGAGGCGGTGACGGCCTTTCTCGATGGAAGGCTCTCTTTTCCCGGGATCGCGGATCTGGTCTCCCGGGTGATGGACCTGCGGGACTGGCCTCCCTGCCGGTCGGTGCCGGAAGTCCTCGCCCGGGACGGCGAAGCCCGCAGAGCCGCCCGGAGGCTTCTTTCCTCCCGGGAAGGGGGGGCGAAACAATGATAAAAATCCTTTTAGGCCTCGCCGGTCTGGGGATAGTGGTGTTTTTCCACGAGCTGGGCCATTTTCTCGCCGCCAAACTGATGGGGATCCACGTGGAAGCCTTCTCGGTGGGATGGGGCCGGCGGATCCTCTCGGGCCGCCGGGGGGGGACCGAATACCGCCTCTCCCTCCTCCCTCTGGGGGGGTACTGCAAGCTCAAGGGGGACGAGGCCATGAAAACGGCCTGGGAAACTGGGGCCGAACGGGTCGCCCCGGAAGAGGGGTCCTTCTACGGCGCCTCACCCTGGCGTCGGATCGTCGTGGCCTTCTCGGGGCCGGCGGCCAATTTTCTTTTCGCCGCGGCCTCCTTCAGCCTGGTGTGGCTCATCGGTTTCTCCTACCAGACCTTCGACAACCGGGTCGTCCTGGAATCGGACTTTCCCGGCAGACCCGCCGAAACCTCCTACCCCGCCGCCGAGGCGGGCCTGGCCACCGGGGATTACATCACCTCCATGGACGGGAACCCCGTGGAAACATACAGGGACATTCAGGAAGCGGTGGCGGGAAAGCCGGGGAAACCCATTCACGTCACCTATCGCCGGGGAGACAGCACCGGGACCCTCACCCTCGTTCCCGCCCTGAACAGGGAGAGCGGGGTGGGACGGATCGGGGTCTACGCCTGGATCGAGCCCGTGGTGGGGGCGGTGAAGAAGGACTCCGCCGCCTTCATCGGAGGCATCAAGCCGGGGGACCGGATCCTCCGGGTGGACGGCCGGGAGATACCCCATACGCTGTACCTTCTGTCGGCGGTTCGGGAGGCGGGGAGTTCCCCCCTGCGCATGACCCTGGAGCGGGGAGGCGAAACGGTGGAGACCCGGATCATCCCCCACGTGGACGAGGCGGGACGACCCGACATCGGGGTCTCCTTTCAGCCCCGG
>JAKQWJ010000172.1 GCA_029562045.1 Spirochaetota bacterium
GGCGGAAGCGAACGCCCTTAAAATGATCGTGGACAAGATCAACGGCGAGGGCGGGGTCCTGGGCCGGAAAATCGAAGTCATCGCCCATGACAACCGGGCCGACAGGCTGGAGGCGGTGAACGTGGCCAAGCGCCTGGTGGAGCAGGACAAGGTGGTGGCCATCATCGGCCCCGCCCAGAGCGGCGTGGCCAACGCCATCCGGGAAGTCAACAACGCGGCGAAGATCCCCGTGGTGGCCACCACCGCGACCAACCCCAAGGTGACCGTCGCCGAGGACGGCAAGGTGGTGCCCTACACCTTCCGGGCCTGCTTCATCGACCCCTTCCAGGGGACCGTGGCCGGCCAGTTCGCCCTGAAGGACCTGAAGGCCAAAACCGCCGCGGTCCTCTACGACGTGGGGGACGACTACTCCCAGTTCCTGGGAAAATACTTCGTCGAGGCCTTCACCAAGGGGGGCGGCAGAATCACCGCCAACGAGGCCTTCCGGTCCGGGGAGCTGGATTTCCGCGCCCAGCTGGGCAAGATCAAGACCGGCAAGCCCGACATCCTCTTCATCCCCACCATGCAGAAGGAGGCGGCCCTGGCGGCCAAGCAGGCCCGGGACCTGAAAATCGACGTTCCCCTCATCGGCGGGGACGGCTGGGCCAGCCCGGACCTCATCGACCTGGCGGGCCCCGCCATCGAGGGCGCCTACTTCGTCAACATCGCCGCCCTGGAAGACCCGGCCATCCAGGACTTCATCAAGGATTACCGGGCCCGGTTCAACATGGACCCGGTGCTGCCGAACCCCCTGATGGCCTACGACGCCATGATCCTCATCGTGGACGCCATCCGGCGGGCGGGGACCACCGACGGCGAGAAGCTCAAGGACGCCATCGAGGCTACCCGGGACCTGCAGGTCCTGACGGGGAAACTCACCATCGACCCGGCCACCCACAACCCGCTGAACAAGCCGGCCACCATCCAGCAGGTGAAGGGCAAGGATTTCGTCTACGTGAAGACCTTCGTCACCACCGACTGATTCCGGCGGGCCCGGACCGCACGGCGGGGGGGAAAGCCCTCCCCGCCGCTGTTTTTTCCGGGCCGGGGGAGGGAGGAATGTTCTTCCAGACCGTCATCACCGGGCTGTCCATCGGGAGCGTCTACGCCCTCATGGCCGTGGGCTATTCCCTGGTTTTCTCGGTGCTGAATTTTTCCAACTTCGCCCACGGGGCCATCATCACCCTGGGGGCCTACATCGCCTGGGCCATCATGGTGGCCCACTTATCCGTGCCTTTCCTGCCCGCCCTGCTTCTTTCCATCGCCGGGGCAGGTTTTCTCGCCTTCCTGAACGAGCGCATCGCCTACTCCACCCTCCGCCGGCGGCGGGCCCCGTCGCTGTACCTGATGATCAGCGCCATGGGGGTTTCCATCTGCCTGCAGAACCTCCTCTACGCCACCGTGGGGGCCAAGCTCTACGCCATTCCGGCGGTCTTCGCCCAGGACTCCTTCGTCTTCCGGGACATCACGGTGAGCAAGATGGACATCTTCGCCTTCTGGTTCTCCACCCTGTCCATCGCCGTCCTGCACCTGATCCTGACCCGGACGAAGGTGGGCATGGCCATCCGGGCCGCCTCCCGGGACATGGAGATGGTCTCGGCCCTGGGGGTCAACCTGGATGTGCTGGTGGCGGTGCTCTTCTTCATCGCCGGCGGTCTGGGGGGGATGGCCGGGGTGTTCATGGGGATAAAGTACATGGTCTACCCCAGCATGGGATGGATCACCAACAAGGCCTACATCGGGGCGGTCATCGGCGGCCTGGGAAGCCTGCCGGGGGCCATCATCGGGGGTCTTCTCCTGGGGCTCCTGGAGGCCCTGGTTTCCATCGCCTCCATCGGGGGGACCAGCCTGTCCACCTTCCGGGATGTTTTCAGCTTCGGCATCCTGGTGGCCCTGCTCATCGTCCGCCCCACGGGGCTCTTCGGGCGCACCGTGGAAGAGAAGCTCTGAAAAGGAGGCCGTCGTGGCGTACGCGGAAGCGATCTTTCTCAACTCGGCCATCTACATCATCGCCGCCATGGGTCTCGCGGTCTTCACCGGCTACACCGGGCTCTTCAGCCTGGGGCACGCGGCCTTCATGGCCGTGGGGGCCTACGCGGCGTCCATCCTGACCTATTTTTACCGGTGGCCCTTCCTCCCCGCCCTGGCGGTGGGGGTGGTCCTGTCGGCGCTGGCCAGTTTCGTCATCGGCTACCCCACCCTCCGGGCCCGGCTCCGGTCGGACTACTTCGCCATCGCCACCCTGGGGTTCGGCGAGGCGGTCAAGGTCATCCTGGAGAACTTCGACCTGACCCAGGGGGCCCGGGGCCTTCCGGGAATCCAGAAGCTCACCGGTCCCGGCAACACCACCCTGCTTCTGGTCCTGTCCATCTGGCTCTGCCGGAACTTTCTGCGCAGCTCCTACGGGAGGCGGGTCATCGCCATCGGCCAGGACCACATCGCCGCGGAGATGATCGGCATCCCCCTCCTGCCCAACCAGCTCCTGTCCCTGGGGATCAGCGCCGGTTTCTCCGGGCTGGCGGGGGGGCTGCTGGCCCACTACACCACCTTCATCCAGCCCTCCATCTTCAGCATGGACCTGTCCAGCCTGATCACCGCCGGGGTGGTATGCGGCGGGATGGGAAGCCTCACCGGGCCCTTCGTGGCGGTCACCCTCTTCGTGGTGATCCCCGAGCTGTTCCGGGGCCTGGCTCTGTGGCGGCTGGTTTTCTACGGCATGCTGCTGGTGGTCATCATCAACTGGCGCCCCCGGGGCCTGTTCGGCTACGAGGAGCTGTCGGTGCGGAACCTGCCCAAGCTGTTCGTCATAATGGGCATCACCCTGGGGCTCACCATGGCGACGGTGGTGTACAAGGCCCTGGTCCGGGCCAACGCCTACGAGGCCGCCGCACTCCTGGCGGCCCTGGGGGCCATGGGGGCCATCGCCCTTCTGGTCAGCCTCCTGGGCCGGGGGGTTTCCCGTCTTCTGGAGCCGGTGGTCCCCCGGGTCCGGGGGGCCTGGCAGGAAGCCTTCGCCCGGTTTGTCCGTCTGCTGGACCCCCTGCTGGGGACGATGGGCCGGAAGAGGCGGCCCCGGGCGGTCGTCCCGGGGGAGGACGGCGACGGGGCGGTCGGCGGGGAGGATACTCTCCTGCGGATCCTGGGCCTGCGGAAGAGTTTCGGGGGTGTGGTGGCGGTGGACGGCCTGGATCTGGAGGTGGAGCGGGGCGAGATACTGGGCCTCATCGGGCCCAACGGTTCGGGAAAGACCACGGTATTCAATCTGATGAGCGGGGTCTACCCCGTCGACGGGGGGGAGATCCTGCTGGCGGGGAAGAACATCGCCGGCCTCTCCCCCCCGGACATCGTCACGGCGGGGGTGGCTCGCACCTTCCAGAACATCCGGCTCTTCGGCAGCATGACCGCCCTGGAAAACGTGACCACCGCCCTCCGGGGCGGGGCGGACTACAGCCTGGCGGAAGCCTTCCTCCGCTGGCCCTGGACGGTCTGGAAGGACGAGGCGCGGCTCCGGGAGGAGACCCTCATGCTGCTGGACCTGGTGGGCCTGGCCGACCAGGCGGACCGGACGGCGGGGACCCTGCCCTACGGCCTGCAGCGGAAGCTCGAAATCGCCCGGGCCCTGGCCCTGAGGCCCCGGCTGCTTCTTCTGGACGAGCCCGCGGCGGGCATGAACCCCCGGGAGGCGGAGGACC
>JAKQWJ010000028.1 GCA_029562045.1 Spirochaetota bacterium
ATGTCGCCGCCGTTCTCCACCACCGCCCCCCGCCCGGGGAGTCCCGTCCCTGGTGAGCGCTCCTTTTCCATGCCCGCTTCCAGGGCCGCCCTCACCGCCGCCTCGGCGACGGCGCCGGCCACCGCTGCCATAGGGCCCACCCCGGTGAGGTCAGAGGCCCGGTGCATGGCCAGCGCGACGGGCGGGGCTCCGGGCAGAGCCGGGACCGGCTCGAGGCTTCTTTGAAAAAGCGGGTTCCTGCGGATGTAGGCTTCCAGCTCGCCCCGCAGGCGGACGATCTCCCCGGTCACCACCCCGGGCCGGGCCGCCAGAAAACGGTAATGGGCGTCTTTATGGGAGAAGGTCCGGTACCTCACGGCTGCGCCGCCTCCGGCGGGGGCTCAGAACACCGACGAGCAGGCCCCGAAGGGGCACATGTCCAGACAGTTCATGCACTCGATGCACTGGTTCGGGTCGAAGGAGACCTTCATCGAGGAGCGTTGGGGAATGAACAGGGCTCTGGTGGGGCAGTGGGTGACGCAGTTGCCGCAGCTGGTGCAGCGGTCCTCGTCCCACCGGACGCCCTTGACGCCCTCCCGGATCTGCACCCCCAGGGAGCGGATCCAGTCGCAGGCCCGCCGGATGTCCTCCTCCGTGCCGGTCAGATCCAGGAGGAGGTAGCCTTCCTCCTCGGGGGTCACCTTGGCGCGGAAGATGTTCACCATCAGGTCGAACTCCTTGACCAGCCGGTAGACGATGGGTTTGTCCGTCTCGCTCCGGGGAAAATAGAAGAGGACTTTCCTGGTGGTGTTCATGAGTTCCGGCCTCGTATTTCCAGGGATTTCATCGATTGATCCGGGGGAAAGCTCCGCATCGGCGGGGACAGAAGGAACTCGCCCCGGGAAATCTCGTCCTTAAGGATCTGGGAGATCTCCTGGGCCATGGCGTAGGAGGACATGGACCCGGTTTCCACCCGCACTCCCCCCAGGTTTATCTCCCCGCTTTTCAGCTCCTCGTAGCTCACCCGGCCCAGGGTCTTCCCGTTACGCTCCGGGTAGTCCTTCCCGTAATCGATGACGGTGGCGAAGATGTCCCGATCCCGGACGGTGGTCCTCCTCAGAACATCCTCGTCCAGAATGGGAATGGGGATGCCCACGCCCAGGGCCAGGGAAACCCCGTATCCCACCAGACGCACCCCCCGGACGAAGCGGCTTCTCATTTTCTTCATGTCCCCCGTCAGGGCCAGGGTGCCGGCCCCTTCCATGGGGACATCGTTGGGCCCCCTCGCGCAGAGGGAGGCGAACTGGGTCCCCGGGGCATAGACATGCCCCCAGGCGCCGGCCAGCCAGACCGCGGTCCCCACGCCGATGGTCCGGTACAGCGGGTCGTTCAGGAGCGGGGAGAGCTGGCCCGCGGAGGAGTAGCCGGCGTTCCGCATTCCCGGCTTCAGCATCCCCAGATAGGTGTAGATGGGCCTGTCCGAGGAGTTCACCGCCACGTTGTAGTTCTGGTAGCAGTTCCGGGGGTTCACCATGACGGCCTGGTTCAGGTCGTCCATGGTGATCCAGGTCCGCAGTTCCCGGCGGGGATAATCGTCGGTGCCGTAGGACAGGGCGAAAAGCTGGACCTTCTCCCCCGCCACCAGTTTTTCGATGACATGGCCCCCGCCGAAGCGGAACTCCCCGGGGTAGTCCATGTTGGCGGGGTCGTTGTGGCGGAGCTGGGTGGCCCCCAGGTAGGCGTCCACCGCGGCGATGCCGGAGTACACCGCCACATCGTCCAGCCAGGCCTCGGTTATCCGCATC
Organism: Spirochaetota bacterium; assembly: GCA_029562045.1. Taxonomy (GTDB): domain Bacteria; phylum Spirochaetota; class Spirochaetia; order DTKZ01; family DTKZ01; genus JAKQWJ01. Next base: position 1,785 of record JAKQWJ010000028.1, read on the forward strand.
CGGGGCCGGGCGTGGCCGAAGTTCAGGAAACAGCCCGAGGAGCACATGGGGCCGAAGGTGGCGGTGGTCACCACATCCACCTCCCGGGCGGCGGCCTCCACCCCTTTTTTCTCCGCGTACCCGATGATCTCTTCGGCGGTGAGGACCACCGCTTTTTTCGCCTCGATCTTCGCGTTGATCTCGTCGTAGGTTTTCATAGGAAGCCCGAGTATAGCATGTTCCGCCGGGGAGGGTAAACGCGAAAGGAGCCGGGGGTCCTTACAGTATCATGGCCGAACGGCCCCATTCGTAGTGGTTCCGCCGGAGTTCATCCGGGGCCTTCATGGCATAGGCGACCAGTTCCTTCCCGTCCCCCACATAGACGCCCCCTCCGATGAGCTGGTAGGAGAAACGGTCCACCGAGGAGCGGTCCACGATCTTGTTGGGCTTGGCCTTGAGCTCGGTGACGGAGGCGATGCAGTCCTTCAGGTGTTCCAGGTTCCGGTCGTAGGCGTCTGTCCCTTCTCCGGACGGGTCCTCCGGGGACAGGTTCGCCACCTTCAGATCCGCGAAAACGATCTTCGGCACCCAGGTCTTGTTGACCCGATCGCACATGTACCGGGCGAAATCCGGGGGGTCAAGAACGCTCACCGCCAGGGGACGGATGGGGCAGATTTCCTGATACACCCAGAAACCCCGTTTCTCCGCGCGCTCCGCCGCGGCCTTCCCCGGAAGCTCCAGGCTGCGCCCGTCCCGGGTGGTCAGGAACAGGGACCGCAGCGCCGTCAGCGGGACATGCTCCAGGGTGCGGTACACTGAAAGGTACAGGGAGTTCTTGGGTTCCCCGTTCTGATGGGGGACGCATTTTTCCCTGCCGTATTCCCAGTCGAAGAAATCCCCGAATCCGCCGTCGATCTCGATGAACATGATGATTTCGTAGGATCCCTTTTTCGAGCCCGTGGCCATGTAGGATCCGAACCGGCAGGGCTCCAGATGCGAGGCGATGAGGGCTTCCACCGGGAAGAGGGTCAGATAATGATGGATGCGCATCGCTGGCCTCCTGCATCAAGTTTAGGTTACGGCTGCGGCCCTGTAAAGCCTTGAAGGCCGGGGTCCTTTATGGTAATTTTTCCCTGCCCTTCGGGGCATCATGTCCCGCCGCAACGAGAGGAGAATGGATGCTATGGACGAAACTCTTCCGGTCATCGGAATCTCCATGGGAGACCCCGCCGGCATCGGTCCGGAAATCGCCGCCAAGGCCCTGGCCCTGCGGAGCGTCTACGATTACTGCCGCCCCCTGGTGGTGGGAGACGGCGCGGCCATGGAGCAGGGAGCGCGGATAGCCGGCGCCAAACTGAAGGTGCGGCGGATACAGGAGGTTTCCCAGGCCAGGTTCGAGTACGGGACCATGGATGTGATCGACCTGGGCAATGTGGATATGGCGGAGCTTCGGCACGGCCGGGTGTCGGCCATGGCGT
>JAKQWJ010000029.1 GCA_029562045.1 Spirochaetota bacterium
CTTCCCCGACGGGGCCTTCCCCGCGGCGGCGGCGGTGACGGTTTTCGAGTTCGTGGAAGACCCGGAAGCGGCGGTGGGGGAGATCCTGCGGGTCCTCCGCCCCGGAGGGGTTTTCATCGGGGGTTTTCTGAACGCCGCCTCCGCCCAGGCCGCGGCGGTGCGAGCCGCCCGGGAGAGGGCCGCCGCCGGGCTTCTTTCCACAGAGGAAGAAGGGGACGTTCTCCTCCACGCCCGCTTCAGGACGGAAGGCGAGATCCGCCGTCTCCTCTCCCCCATCGGGCGTCTGGAAATCCGGAGCTGCGTGCATCTGTCCCCGTCCTGGGAGGTCCTGGACGGCACTCCCAGGGCGGCAGGCGCGGAGCCGGCCTTTTTCGCCGTCCTGGCGCGCAAGGAGGGGTGATCATGGAAATATCGGTGGAAATAAGCTACTATCCCCTGGCCCCGGGCTACGGGAAAACGGTGGGCCGGTTCCTCCGGCGCCTTCAGGCCCGGGAGGAGGTCCGCCTCGTCCCCGGCGGGATGAGCTCCATCATCGTGGGGGACTACGAAAAGGTTTTTCAGGTCCTCCGGGAGGAGATCCTGCCCTTCATGGAGGAACACCCCTCGGTCTTCATTCTGAAGATGGCCAACTCCTGTCCCGTGTGACGCCGCTGTAAAAATAGTCCGGCACCATGTTCCGCCGCCGCAGCTCCGTCTTGAGCCTCTCGGTGACGTCCGCGGTCAGACGGGACTCGTGCCGGTGGTCATAGACGTTGGCCTTGATGTTGAGCCGCAGGGCGGACAGACCGGAGGAGAAATGGTCTTCCGTCGTGACCGATACCGGCCGCTTCAGGTACGCGAAGGGGGAAGACCAGACCACCTCCCGGGCCAGGCGCCGCAGCCCCGCCGGGTCCAGGTCGCCGGGGACGACGATCTGGATGACCACCAGGCAGTCCAGAGCGCCGATGTTGGAATTGGAGATGGCGGTCTGGGAAAAAACCTTGGACGGGATGGTTATCAGCGACCCGTCGCCCGCGACTATGCGGACTCTCAGCAGCCCGATGTCGGTGACCTCGCCGTAATGGTTTCCGGTTCTGATTTTGTCTCCGATGTTGAAAGGCCGGCTGAAAAGGATGACCAGGCCGCCGAACACGTTGGCCAGGATGTCCTGCACCGCGAATCCCACCGCCACCCCGGCGGACACGCCCAGGGCGATCATGGTGTCCGCGGTGATCCGCAGAACGCCGAACACCACATAGAGGGCGGAGGCGATGTACAGCAGGATTTTGACCAGCGGGACGATGTTCTTTATGACTATCCTTTTGGTGGCGTACCGCTCCGCGGCCTTGTTCATGACCCCCCCGAGAAGGCGGGCCAGCCCGTAGGTCGCCACCAGAACCAGTACCACCATGATGATGCGGTTGGATGAAATATTGCTCATCACCGTTTCCATGAGTCCGCCTCAACCGAAGAGGTTTTTCCGGTGCAGCGCATCGTACACCGGCTTGTAGACCAGGGGATTGACGCGGAAAACTCCCGCCTCCTCCGCCACCACGCCGCACTCCCGGAGGACCCCCAGCCTCAGGCGGACCTGGTTTTCTTCCGCCAGGAGCAGTCCCGCCAACTCCCCGGGGGCGAGACTTTTATGGATGTACAGGGTCTGCAGAATCAACAGATCCTCCAGCGGAAAATCGCGGACCCCCGCCGCGTCGAACAGAGGCTTGACCGGAAGACGGACAAGGGCGGTGGATCCGGAGACGCCGGAAACAGCGTGGGCGAAATGCCGGTTGAGGAACATGAAACCGGACCCGCCCTTCTCCGTCAGGGACGCGAAAAACTGACGCTTCAGGAAGGGGCCGATACCCGCATCCGTCAGAGCGTGGCGCCTCTTCATTCCCTGGACTTTTTTATAGGTGGCGCGGTCCGGAATGACCTTGTAGCTGTAACCGGCGTCGGAAAGCTTTTTGTCGTAGATGCGCGCCAGCTCCGCCGCGTCCAGTCTGTCCATGTCGATTCTCAGCGGAAAACAGGAGTACACCGGATACAGATTTTCCAGGAACTGAAGGAAGGGCCTCCCGCAGGCGCAGACCCACATGACGGATCCCCCGGTCCTCTGGGCCGCCACGAGGAGTTTTTCGATGACGTCGAAGCCTCCGGGGGTCCGGAGGAAAAGATGCTCCAGGTTGTCCACCACGATCATCTCGGGAGACCCGGCCTCTCCGGCGTCCGCTTCCGCCATGGCCGGAAGAAATGAAAGATCCGGTTCGCCGTCCCCCCGTCGGCCCTGACCGTCCGCGTCCCGGCTGCCCGGTTCGCCGTCCCCCCGGAACCCCGGGCCGTCCCCTTCGCGGCGGACCGGATCGAGGCGCCGCACCCTCCCCGGAAAGGTCTCGGCGATATGGGAGAGCAGGGATGTTTTTCCTGAGCCGCCGTCGCCGGAGATAATGAGGTTCGCCGGGGCTCCGGCGGCCCGGCGCTTCAGCGCGTCCTCCACAACGGCGAGCCAGTCGGCCGGGAGATGGGGCCTGCCGATGTCCGCCGAATCGATGGCCGCCGCCAGGGCGGCGGGGAGGTCCGCCTCGGGCCCGTCCCTCCCTTCCCTCATCAGTCCGGCGATATCCTTCCAGACCGCCCCCCCGCCGAAGCGCAGGAAAAACCGGCCCAGGCGTCCGGTGAGGGGCTCGAGGAAGGAGGAAACGGCGGCGGCGGTCCGGGCGGCGTTTTCCCGGATCCGGTCCCGATCGAAGAACTCCGGCCGACCCTGCAGCCGGCCCCAGATCCGGTCCAGAAGGGCCACGGAGACGTCCACGAAGGCCCGCTCCAGGGCATCCCGGATCCGCCGCGGCCAGGCGGAAAAAAGCTCCCGTCTCAGGGAACCCACAAAACGCTCCGCCCCTCCTTCGATTTTCTTCCCGATGGCGGCGGAGGCCCGGCGGAACCGGCGGATGAAACGGCGGACGTTCCTCACCGCCGCCAGCAGCAGAAAAACGCCCAGCGCTCCCCCGGCGACCGCCAGAAGGAGGCGGCCTTCCTGCTCGATGAACCGGAGGAGGCGCCCGGAGACCCTCGCCTCCGCGGCGGCCGCCAGGGCGTCCAGAAAAGCCGTCACCACCGCGGCGGCGGACTCGACCCGGGCCAGGCTCTCCCCGATGGCTGACTCGGCCGTTCGGACCGCTTCGCCCAGTCTTTCCTCCAGGAGGCCGACTGCCCGGACAAGGATCGCCGCGGCGGCTTTGGGAAAACGAAGCAGGTTCATAAATCCTGGTTCAGCGCGGCGGCCTTCACCTTCCTCAGCAACGAGGGGGAGAGTTTTTTATGAAACTGATCGATCTCCTCTACGCGGCGGAAGATTTCGAGGTACTCCTCCCCCTGATTCGGCAGGATGGTGCTCCAGAGCGTGGAGGCGCATTGGGGACAGGCCCCCTTTTCGAGGAAAGACCAGAAGCTGTTGGCGGTGCCGCAGGCGGGGCAGGTGAGTTCCCTGCTCATCCCGGCCTCCCGGGCTTCATACTCCCGGGTCTGCATCGTCTCGTATTCCCGCACCAGGGCCCGCATTTTCAGCCTCCGCTTCCGGGACGGCAGGACCTTCACCATCAGCACGGCGAACAGGATCAGGGAGATGAGCCCTCCCGCCGCCCATGGGGCATAGAGGCGGGGGGGAACGAAGAATATGGTGAGACTGTAGAGGCAGAGAAAAAGCGTCAGATACAGAAGAACTTTCAGAGTTTTTACCATGATTCAACTCCCGTCCGCTTGAGGTTTTACAGAAACAGGATCCCCGAGGCAAGCCCGTGCAGGAATCCCGTCGCCAGACTGATTCCCCCCAGGGGAATCTGCAGATTGTTCAGAATCATCCCCGCTTTTTCCAGTCTGTCCCCGGTTCCGGATACCCGGAGTCTTCCCATGGCCAGGACCAGGGAGTCCGCCAGAAGCACCGCCAGAGGCAGAAGGTCGCTGAAAAAAACGACATTCCCCTTGGGGTAAAAAAACAGACCCAGGGCGAGGATGAAGCCCGCGACGCCCGCAGGGAGACGGGCCGCTCCTCCGAAGAAATAGGTCTTGATGATGTCGTAGTCTTCCTTGTTTTTGACCAGAACGGGAAGCAGAAAGGCGAAGCCGGTGAAAACCAGGTACATGGCCGACATGGCGAGAAGCGCATCCTTCATGGGCCGCATATTAGCCGAGGAAAAACGGAATGGCAAGATGAAAAAACCCCTCGGGTTTCGCCGCTTCTTTCCTCCCGGGGTTTGATTCCGCGGCCTTTCTTCCCTATATTTTAACCCGGGCCGTCATTCCGGAGACGGAAGCGGCGAAGACGACGAGGCAGTGAGGAGGTGCGCATGAACCCTGTGACGTGGGGAGTCCTTTCGGTTTCGAAACATTACGCCCTGCGGGTGCATCCGGCGCTCCGGGAGGGGGGCTTCGCCCATGTCCTGGCCCTGGCCTCCCGGTCCGGGGAAAAGGCCCGGGAAGCGGCGGAGCGGCTGGGGATTCCCCGGGCCTACGGGTCCTACGAGGATATGCTCCGGGACCCGGACATCGAGGCGGTCTACCTTCCGCTGCCCAACCACCTGCACGCCCCGTGGATCAGAAAGGCCGCCGACGCGGGAAAGCATGTTCTCTGTGAAAAACCCTTCACCATGAACGCCCAAGAGGCCGCCGACGCGGCATCCCATGCCCGGGAACGGGGGGTCCTTCTGATGGAGGCCTTCATGTACCGCTTCCACCCCCAGTGGCGGCGGGTGAAGGAAATCATCGTCAACGGCGAAATAGGCGGGATCCGCGCCATCAGTTTCCAGCAGTTCTACTCCAACCGGGACCCCCGGAACATCCGCAACAGGACGGAAACCGGGGGCGGGGCCCTCTACGACATCGGAAGCTACGCGGTCTCGGTTTCCCGCTTCCTCATGGGGGCCGAACCGAAACGGGTGGTGGCGCTGGTGAGCCGGGACCCGGACTTCGGGACCGACACCCTCTCGTCGGGGATCCTGGATTTCGGCCGGGCCCGGGCCCTCTTCACCGTGGGAACGGCGGACTGGCCGGGCCAGCGGGTGGAGGTCCGGGGAACCGAGGGGGAAATCGTTCTGGATCTCCCGGTGAACATGTTCGCCGATGTCCCCGCCCGGGTGGAGGTGAAGACCCGGATCGCCTCCCGGGTCCTCTCCCTGGGGCCGGCGGACCAGTACGGGCTGATGTTCCGGGCCTTCGGCGAGGCGGTCCGGGCGGGAAAGCCGGCCCCCACTCCCCCAGAGGACGGGGTGGCGAACATGAGGGCACTGGACGCTCTCTTCGCCTCGGAGACGTCCGGCGGCTGGGTGGAGGTGGGCTGAGGGGCAGGGGCCGCTCAAGGCCCGGCCGGCTGAGAGACGTCCGGCGGCTTGATGGGGGTGGGCTGAGGGGCCGCCCGGGGAGGAACCGGCGGCCGCCCCGATGGGAAGCGGTCCGGTGGGGCGGCGGACCTCCGGCGCGTCCGGCGACTCGGGCGGGGTCCCGCGGCGGCGGACCTTCGGCGCGTCCGGCGACCCGGGCGGGGTCCCGCGGCGGCGAGGCCCTCAGCGCAGGGCCGGGCCCGCCGGGGAGGCGGCCTCCGCCGCCGGAGGCGCGGGATCCGGCGGGGCCATGCGCCCGAAGCTTCGGTTCAGGTATAAGACAAGGGCGGCGAAGAGGGTGGCCAGCGCTATCAGCAGGAATCCCATGGACAGGGCGTTCCGGTCCCCCAGCCAGCCGATGAAGGTGGGCACGATGCCGTTGCCGAAAAGCACGGCGAAATTGATGATCATCGAAAAGGTGACGTTCTGCGAGTCCGGCGGCCCGATCCGGGAGACGATCATCAGGCCGGCGGGGAAAAAAGCCGCCAGCAGCGCGGGCTGGACGATCACCGCCGCCCGGAGCAGAAAGCCCCCGGCCAGGGCGACGAAAACCGTGGCGATCCCGGAAACGACGAAAACGGTGACGATCACCGGCCGGGCGCCGAAGCGGTCCACCAGGGCCCCGGACACGAAGAGGATCACCACCCCGGATATCCGGGACAGACTGATCAGGGTATTCACCCGGTCCGGCGTGATGCCCTTGTCGGTCACCAGGAACATGGGCAGGATCGAGAAGATGCCCTGCTGGGCGCTCAGGGCCACACAGAAAAGGAAAAAGATGAACCAGGCCTCGGGAAGCCGGATCACCGCCCGCATCCGGCTGAAGTGGGGGGGCTTTCCGTGGGACAGGCCGCCGCTGCCCCGGCGGGAGTAGATCAGGGCCATCACCAGATTCAGCGCCACCACCACCAGCAGGATTCCCCGCCAGCCGAGCCGCGCATGAAACAGAAGGACCATCAGCGGGACGGCGAAATACGCCATGTTCGGCCCCATCTCGTGGATCGCCAGGGCCTGGCCCGCCCGCGTGGGGTTTATCGTCGCATGGATCGTCGCCACCCCCGAGGTGGGGTAGAGTCCCGCCCCCAGCCCCAGAACCCAGAGCCCCGCCAGCATGACCGGGTAGGTGGCGCTCAGCGAAACCACGAAGAGCCCCAGAGCCACCAGCAGCAGCGACAGGATGATGCCCCCCCGATGCCGGACCCGGGCGGTGAGGTATCCGGAAAACAGCATCCCCGGCGAATACCCCAGGGTTATGACCAGAAAGAGGCTGCCCGCCTGGGACTGGGACAGACCCAGGTCCTCCCGGATGTACACCAGAAGAGGGGCGAAGATAAGCCGGGAAAACATGCTGAGGAACAGGATGCCTGTCAGCAGGAGAAGGAGCCGCGCCTTTCGGGTGAACCTCATGTCCGCCCACCATATCCCCGGAAGATATTTCCCGTCAAGCGGGATCGTTGCCGCCGGAGGCTCATCGGCCCAGAAGAAGAACCAGGGACTTGGCCGTCACGTAACAGCGGTTCTGCGGGCGCAGGATCCGGGCCCCGTTTTCTCTGAAGTCCTCCGGCGCCTCCAGGGAAGTGTCGATGACCCGATGCCAGAGAGCCCCCGGCCGGGGCGGCGCCACCAGGAAGTTCCGGTCCGTGCCTCCGGAGTTGAACATGATGTAGATGTCGTTGGCGTCCCGGTCCCGGTCCACGTCCGCCTCGGTTCCATCGATCCGCAAAGCCAGAAAATGCTTCTGACTTCCCCAGTCCGGTGTTTCCCCCCGCTCGTCGAACCAGGTGATGTCCGGCATGGCGTTGTAGTTGGAGTCTTTTCCGGTGTAGAACTCCGGGCGCAGCAGGGCCGGGTGCCGGAGCCGGAAGCGGATGAGTTTGGCGGTGAACTCCAGGAAGTCCTGCCGCAGTTGGGGAAGCCGCCAGTCGTACCAGGACACCTCGTTGTTCTGGCAGTAGGCGTTGTTGTTCCCCCCCTGGGTCCGGCGGAACTCGTCGCCCCCCAGCAGCATGGGCGTTCCCAGGGACAGGAGCAGGGAGGCCATGAGATTCTTGGCCTGCCGGTTCCGGATTTCCTCGATGACCGAACCCGGAGGGGCCTCCCCCTCCACCCCGTAATTGGCGCTGAGATTGTTGTCGCTGCCGTCCCGGTTCTCCTCCCCGTTTCCCAGGTTGTGTTTCCGCTCGTAGGACACCAGATCGTTCAGCGTGAAACCGTCGTGGGAGGTGACGAAGTTGATGCTGTGGAAGGGCTTGCGACCGTCCCGCAGATAGAGGTCCGAACTTCCGGTGAGCCGGGTGGCGAAGGCCCCGACGGTCACATCGTCCCCCCGCCAGTACCGGCGCAGGTCGTCCCGGTAGCGATCATTCCATTCCGCCCAGCGCCCCCCGGGAAACCAGCCCACCTGGTAGGCCCCGG
>JAKQWJ010000043.1 GCA_029562045.1 Spirochaetota bacterium
TTGTAGACGATGAAGTAGAGGTTGGGCTTCAGCTCGTAGGGGTGCAGCCCCAGCTCCCCCAGCTGCTGCCCCCGGCGCACGAAATCCCCCGTCGACACGAGGATCTCGTCGTTCCCCGCATACACGTAGATGTAGCCCTGGTCGGACTGGATGAAGACCACCTTCCCGAAACCCCGGTAGGGCCCCACCCAGACCACTTTCCCGGAGGCCACCGAATAGATGGGGTCCCCCTTTTTCCCCTCGAAAGAGACCCCTTCCAGCTTCCCGTCCAGGTTTTTCTGGGACCCCGGGTGGGGCCAGAAGAGTTCCTTTCCGGTGGTTCGGGCCGGCCTGACCGGGGCGGGGGAGACCGCGGCGGCGCGGCCGGGCGCGGGAGCCGGGGCGGGGGAGGGCGCCTTTTTCCCGGGAACCAGCAGCGTGTTTCCCGGCTTCAGGAGATGGTCCTCCTTCAGACCGTTCAGGGCCGTCAGATCCGCCACGGAGATGCCGTTTTTCCGGGCGATGCCGTAGAGGGTGTCCCCTTTCTGGACCTCGTAGAGATCGGGAATGACCAGACGCGAGCCCGTTCTCACCCGTTCCGGGTCCTTGATGCCGTTGGACTTCACCAGGGTCTCCAGGGGGACCTTGTACTTCCGGGAGACGGAGTAGAGGGTCTCCCCGTCCTTCAGGACATGCACGAGATTCTGACCCATGCCCGGGGCAGGTGGAAGGGACGAGAGGACGCCGGCGAGGAGGACTCCCCGGGCGATCTGTTTCGCGGATCTGCGCGGCATCGTAGTAACTACATCGGCGGTTCCCGCCATGGTTTTTAGGGCTTTATCCCGCCCCGGGGGCGGGGGAAGAGGGTTTGACCCCGGGCGGGAGGGCCGGGCCGCGCCGGGGCGGCCGGCAGACGCGGGAGGCGGGGAACCCGGTGCGTCTCCGCCGGAAGGTCCGTCCCCCCGGTTCCCGCCCCCGGGCTCAGACGATGGGAAGGGTCCGCCCCTCCCGGCTGGACCGGTAGAGGGTGTGGATGATCCTGAAGGTGTCGAACCCGCCCTGGGCGGTGGTCCCCGCTATCTGGGTCTCCGTCCCCTGGATGCAGGCAAGGAAATGGGCCAGCTCGGGCCGGTAGCCCAGGGATTCGCTTTCCCCCACCGCCGGACGGGACCAGCCCACCGTGGTCTCGGCCTTTTCGACGGTGTAGTCGATCCCTTTGGTGGAGAAGACCGACAGGGGGCTTCCGAATGTGAGTTCCACCTTGATAACCCCCTGGTCGCCGTAGAACTCCACCACATCGTCCATCCCACCCACGGTGATGTAGTTCCCCTCCACCAGGACCTTCTCCCCCCCGGGGTAGTGCAGGACCCCCAGGCCCCAGTCCTCCCCTTCCAGGGATTTATGGATGAAGTTGTCCTTACGGCCCCCGTTGCAGCAGCCGGTGACCTCCGAGGGAAGACCCAGGAGATGGTTGAAGTAACCGATGGGATGGCTCCCCAGATGAATTATCGCCCCCCCGCCGCAGTATTCGATGGTCTGGGCGTAGGGGGAGTGGGACCCGCTGTGGGTTTCCTTGCCCTTGAAGTAGAAGCCCTTCCCGATTCCCCCGGAGCGGTAGATGGCCTCGGCCCGCTTCAGGGCGGGGGCGAAGATCCAGTCTTCGGCGTAGAAGTAGCTCCTGCCCGATTTTTTCCAGGCCTCCAGGACCTTTTCCGCATCCTCCATGGTGGTGGCGAAGGGCTTTTCGCAGATGACATGCTTCCCCGCCAGGAGGGCTGCGGACGAAATCTCCCCGTGCAGGTAGTTGGGGACGCAGACATCCACCACATCCACATCGGGGTCCGCCAGGAGGTCCCGGTAATCGGCGTAGGCCTTTCTGATGCCGTATTTCTTCTGGAAGGCCAGCCGGGCCTCCTCGCCGCGGTTCACCACCGCCGTGATCTCCGCCCCCGGCAGGTTCTTCCACACATCGGCATGAAAGCTCCCGGCGAACTTGGCCCCGACGATTCCGATTCGAACTGTTTTCAAACTGAGGTCCTCCTGATCGTGTTTCATCTCGTTTCAATCATGGAAATGGCCCGTTTCGGGCACAGGTCCACACAGGTGGAACAGGCCAGGCAGCGCCCGCCGTCGATGAGAGTCACCCCCCCCTCGTGGCTGATGGCGGAGCAGTGGCCGATTTTCCAGCAGATCCCGCAGTCCACGCATTTCTCCCGGTCCAGCACGGCATGGCCCTCCCGGATGGTGAGCCCCCCGGCGGAGGCGATGTTCCGGTGCAGCAGGTCCCGGAAGTCCCGGATTTCACTGTAGCCCATTTCGGCCATGTACGCTTTCAGCTCCTCCAGAACCCCGGGGAGCCAGTCGAAGCCCCGGAGCATGGTCTCGGAGCAGACCCAGACCGCGTCGGCTCCCACCATGATCTGCCGCACCGCGCTGTCCAGGTCCCGGACCCCGCCGGAGCCCAGGATGAAAGGCTCCGTCCCCAAGGCGTGCCGCATCTGATAGGTGTCCCGCAGCGTTAGGGGCTCCAGCCAGGGTCCGGAGAGGCAGCCCAGGGTCACCTGGTCCTGCAGATGGTAAAACGGTTCCAGGGGACGGCGGATGTCGATGCCGGGGATGCCCAGTCTGTTCCCGGTGTGGCCCACCCCGGCGGCCCCGGCCCGGAGGGCGGCGTAGGCCGCCGGCGGAAGCTGATTCCCCTCGGGGCTCAGTTTGACGATCACCGGGATGGGGCAGGCCTCCACCACCGCCGCCACCGCTTTGGGGAGGTTTTCCAGATCGTTCCCTAAACTGGCGCCGGTGTTCTTCGTCGTCTCCGTTCCGGTGCTGGAGAGGTTGAAGGACATGTTGGGGCAGCACATGTTCAGCTCCAGGACCCGAGCCCCTGCGTCGACGAACCGCCGGGCCAGCCGGCCCCAGCCGGCGTGATCCTCCCCGTCGTAGGTGATGTTGGGGATCAGGATGAAGTCCTCCCGGGCCCGGCGCCCCGCCTCCAGCAGGGCCAGGGACTGGTCGGCGTTGAGCCGCCTCTCGGCGGTGAAGATGTGCATCTTCTCCCGGCGGAGCCAGCGGTACCGCGGAGGCAGGCTCAGGTAGGGGAAGGGGTCGATGGACAGCTTGATGGAAGCCCCCGCCCAGCCCCCGTCGGCTGCCTTTTTGATCTGGTCCAGGTCCTTCACCGTGGGCCCCGAACCGACGATGAAGGGGTTTTTGAATCGGACCCCCCCGAGTTTCACCGATATGTCCACCGCCATGGGCGTCGCTCCTTTTTTTTTATTCCGTGCAGCCCAGGTAGGCCTTGCGCACCACCGGGTTGTCCGTCATTTCCTTTCCTGTGCCTCGTGCATTGGCGAAGAAGAAAGAAGATACCCTCTAGCGGCGCAAAGATTTTCCGACTCCTGAAGCTTTGGCGGATGATCTCACATCAGCAGCGCATCACCGGGCCACCCCATAAACCAGGTTGGGAAGGAACAGCACCAGTTTCGGGAAGAAAATGCAGATCAGGATGACGGCTATGACCGCAATGTACAGGGGCCAGGATTGCCTCACCGTGTCTCCCACGGAGCAGCCCATGATCGAAGAACAGGTATACAGGGAAACGCCCACCGGGGGGGTGGACACTCCGAAGGTCACCGTCGTCATCATGACGATCCCGAAATGGACAGGATCGATTCCCAGTCTGTCCATCACCGGCACGAGAATAGGGGTGACGATGAGGGTGATTACCGTCGTTTCCATGAACATGCCGAAAACAAGGAGCATCAGGACGACAATGATCATCACCATGTATGGGTTGTTCGAAATGGTGAGCAAAGCGCTGGTCAAGGTCCTGGGCAGCTGGTCGTACACGATTCCATAGCTGAAGATACCGGAAAAGCCCAGGATCATGGTGATGACCGACAGGTCCTTGACGCTGCTGATCAGGGTATCCAGCAGCTTGCGCCAGGTCAGTTCCCGGTAAACGACGATGCCGACAAAAAGGGCGTAAAAAACCGCGAAGGCCCCCGATTCGCTGGGAGTCATCAGGCCGCCCCGGATCAGAACAATAAGAATGATCGGGAAAAGAAGCGCCCAGATACTGTCCAGCGCGGCTTTTGCCATCTCCTTGAGCGAAGAGGGTTTGTCACGATCCGGCTTGTACCCGAGGCGTCTCGCGGACCAGGACACCGCCGTTCCCATGAAAATCGCCATGATGATGCCGGGGATGAAACCGGCGACAAACAGGCGCCCGATGGAAACTTCACCCACCGTTCCATAGATTATAAGTCCCATGGAGGGCGGGATGGTCGCCACGATGAGACCGGTGAGACTGTTCACCGCCGCGCCCCAGCCGCGATCATAGCCGCGGGCGATCATTTCAGGACCCAGAATCCTCGATTCCATCGCCGCATCGGCCACCGCCGAACCCGAGACACCTCCCATCAGGGTGGAAAGGACAACCGACACCTGCCCGATGGAACCGTACATGTGTCCCGTCAGCACATTGCTCAATTTTACCAATCTGCTGGTAATGCCGGTGTTGTTCATCAGATTGCCGGCAAAAATGAAAAGAGGGATAGCCAGCATGGTGAAGGACTGGGTCGTGGAAAAGGCTTTCTGCACCAGGATTGTCCAGGGCAGATCGGGGGTCATGGCGAAGAAAAACAACCCGGACAGTCCTATAGAAAACGCCACCGGCATGCCCAATATCAGCAAGACCAGAAAAACGATTATCGCGTATATCATTGACTTGCCCTCTCGATATTGGCAGGAGTTTTGATGTCGTGTATCATTTTTTTGATGACCGTGCTCAGCATGAGAATCGACCCGACGGGAACGCATAGAGTGCACCATGCGTAACTCAGCTTGAGGGTGTTGAATACTCTGTTCCAGCTTTGCATCACCAGGGGAAAACCATACCAGATCAGAACGATGAGAAAAAAACTCATCCCCAGACCGAAAAGAATGTTCAAGGCTTTTTTGACCTTTCCGGGAAAATAATTGTAAAGAAGATCGATGACGATGAGCTTGTCGGTTCTCATCAGGTAATCGGCGCCGATAAATGTAAGCCAGGCGAAGCAGAGCAGAGAGATGTCCTGTGCCCAGTTCAGCGGATATCCGAATTTCCGCATTACCGCGGCAACGAATACCAGAGATGAGATAACCGCCAGGAGCGTGGCCGTGAACAGTTTTTCCAACTTGCAGATTGCGGCGTCTATCTTGTGCATTGTGATTCCCTTGTCAATGATTGAAAAAATCGATGGAAATACGTCGGTCCGTATCTCCATCGATGTGATTTCTCATTGCCGGTTTTTTATTTTTTTCCGATTTCTTTGTAAATCGCGTTGCGCAGATCGAGGTAATTGAGCTTCTTATAGGCGTCCTCTACGGCAACCTTGAAAGGCGCCAGATCGGGATATACGAAATTCAATCCGCCCTGCTTCATGATTCCTTCCACCCGATCGGCTTCCGTAAGCACCCACCGCGCGGATTCCGCCCCTGTTTCCCTTGCCGTGGAGAGGAACATCTTCTGGAGATCCTCGGGCAGGGTTTTGAACCATTTTTCCCCGCAGATCAGCCCCTGCAGCAGCTGGAAATGGCTCGTCTTGGTCAGATGGGTGATAACTTCGAAGATCTTCGACGGATAGGTGGATGTGCTCTGCGCT
>JAKQWJ010000047.1 GCA_029562045.1 Spirochaetota bacterium
CGATCGTCTCGTTGCCGGCGGCATGTCGTGGGAGCGGTATCGAAACGACTGGGGACACGCGGTGGTCACTTGCACGGACCCGGCGCCCTTTGTGGGGTCGTTCGTGGCCCGGTACGACGCCACCCGGAACTACCGGAGCACCGCCGTGTGTTTCTCCGGTGCCCCGAGGAAGCACCCCTACGACCGGGAAAAGATCATACTGATCAAGTCCCCCTTCAGCTCCGAAACGGTGTTCTACGAGTTCCGCCTGTCGGACATAATTCACGCCGAGGACCTTCCCAGCATCGTCACGGAGAACGGGGAAAGCATCAGGATGGTGAACCTGTGGATCCGGAAAAAAAGCATGGCTCTGCGGTTTCAGGCCTTCGAGGTCCACGAGGGGGGAAGCAGGAAGCAGCATGAGGGTGACGCCCCGGTACATACAGCCCGCTGACGGCGGTCTGCGCTGCGACCTCTGCCCCCACCGCTGCCTCATCGCCGACGGCAGGTCGGGCTTCTGCGGGGTCAGGACAAACTCCGGCGGGAAGCCGGACCTCCCCTACGCCGGACTTCTCAGCACCGCCGCCCTGGACCCCATCGAGAAAAAGCCTCTGTACCATTACCACCCGGGGGAGATGATCTACAGCATCGGATTTTACGGCTGCAACCTCCGCTGCCCCTTCTGTCAGAATTACGCCATCTCCCAGGAGTTCATCCGCGGCGGGGAACGCCGGAGCCCGGAGGAGACGGCGGCGGAGGCCGCCGGGAGCGGCTCCTTCGGGATCGCCTACACCTACTCGGAGCCCCTGGTGCACTTCGAGTTTCTCATGGAAACCGCCGCCCTGGCCCGGGAGCGGGGACTGAAAAACATCCTGGTTTCCAACGGCTTCCTGAACCCGGAGCCCGCCGCGGAGATTCTGTCCCTGATGGATGCGGCCAACATCGATCTGAAGAGTTTCTCCGACGACTTCTACCGCCGGACCTTGAAGGGAAGCCTGGCTCCGGTTCTGGACTTCATCAGACTGGCGGCCCGGAAAACCCACCTGGAAGTGACCACCCTGGTCATCCCGGGGCAGAACGACTCGGTCCGGGAAATCGGGGAGATCGCCCGCTTCCTGGCAGGGCTTGACCCGGAGATTCCGCTGCACATGTCCTGCTACGTCCCCCGGTACAAGTACCGGGTCCGGGCCACCACCGGGTCGGACCTCCTCCCCCTTCTTCACGAAGCCCGAAGACATCTGGTCTATGTCTACCCCGGCAACATCGCCGGAGACGCCGATACCCGCTGCCCCCGCTGCGGGGCCCTTCTGATCCGGCGGAGCGGTTACCGGGTGGAAATCGTCCATGAGGCCGGCGGCTTCTGCGGAAACTGCGGGAAGGAGATACCCCTTCGGCGGGAATAGGACGGGCCGGAGCCCACGATGGGGGGCCGCAGTCCGGGGGCACGCCGGCGCCGCAGGCCCGAAGGACTGGCGCGGAACCGGGGCCTGGGCCGGTCGACGGACCTGATTCAACCCGTGACGGCGCCCGGACCGATGGAAGCACGCGGAGAACCCCCGCGCCGCAGGCCCGAAGGACTGGCGCGGAACCGGGCAGGTCGGCGGATCAGCTTCGACCCGAGGGGCCCTTCCGCTGCGGCGCATGACGGCAGGGCGCGAAAAACCCGGCCCTCCCCTATTGACGAAACCTCATTTTTCCGGTAACTTTCTGATTATCGCGCTGCGTTCCCCTGTAGCTCAGCCGGTAGAGCGGGTGGCTGTTAACCACCATGTCGCATGTTCGAGTCATGCCGGGGGAGCTTGGTTTTTTAAAAAGGCCGCCCTTTTGGGGCGGTTTTTTTTGTTAGGTCAAGCTGTTTTATATTGAAAACACCGGCTACAAATCCCCCATCAGCCTTTTCGCATCTCAAAATTTTCCCGGGTACGCCATTCCATGTCGGCCCTTGCCTGGCCCGACAGCCTGTCCAGGGATTTTTTCATCTCACCGTAGATCCGCCGGATGGTTTTCCTGTCCTTCCGGGAGACCACCTGCTCGATGACCAGCCTTCGGTATTCCGTCGTGTTGGCCAGGGATGTAAGGGTTTTTATATATTTTTCCTCCGCTGCGGGATCGATCTTTTTCAGTTCGAGGCCGAAGGCGGCATAGGGCTGAGTCCTGACAATGCTGTTGAGATCGGCGAGCTTCGCTTTCTTTACCATATCCCCGGGAAAGTGGGCGGCGGCGCGGCTGAGCCTGCCGTCCGAATCGATGACAAAAACCTTGTCCAGCCTTTCCCTCATTTCGGGGACTCCCTGCCGCAGGGCTGAGGCGTCCCAGCCCTGGAGGGGCTGGATGGTCATGGAGACCTCTGTCTCCGGGGACCCTGCGGGGACAAGCTGAATTTTCCAGCCCGACAGGGCGTAGGGGATCCTGCCCAGGTCGAAAATGGGGGAAAGGCGTTGTTCCCCGATGCGGTAGAGGTAAAGGGAGAGATTGTCGTAGAGGTATCGGCTGCGTCCCTCCACGGGCATGATGAACCAGAAGGGTTTTCCCTTTGTCCAGGCCGCCGTGTGGGCCACAAAATAGATGGCCGACGAGTCGGGAGAGTAAACGGCGCTGCTGTCAACCTCGATCCTCACATTGACATCCCGGGTGGAGCGGCAGGAGGACATAATGACAGCAGACAGCACAAGCAGTGCGGTACCGAGTTTCATTGCCGCAATTGCACAACCGCGCCGCCGGTGCGCATCAGGGTGAGGGTGCTCCCCTCCCGGTAGAAAAAGGAGAAAATTTCCTCCTCGCCATGGTCCCATTCAACTTTCAGGAAGCCCCTTTCCAGGGACCAGCGGCCGCTGCCGAAGGGCCTTGTCCCGGAGTAGCTGAACACATAACCGTCGTCCTGGAAATCGATCTCTTCGTAATCCGCTCCTCTTCGGGTTTCCCAGAACCCGGTGATCCCCCTTTCGTCGGGAATGAACCGTGTTTCCTCCACAAAGCCCAGTTCCGACAGACAGGTATCGTTCCACCGGGTTCCTCTGTAAACATCCATGATCTCGATGCGCAGAAGATAAAGAAAGATGAGCCCCTTTTTGAAGAGCTCCCTTTCGGTCTCGTCCATCCGGGAAAGGCGGGTTTTAAAATCGGCTTCTGATTGTTCGATGAGCCCCGCCGCCTTCTTCCAGTAGTCGGCGCCGAGACTGACGGACTGGGGTCTTATAGTATCCTGCAGGACAAGAACCTTTTCATTCCCCAGGGGGTCCACATCGAATACCTGGCCCAATTCGCTCACCCTGTCGGGGAAGGAATAGGCCGTGCAGAGCTCGGTTTTGATGGTTCCGACCCTGTTGTTCCTGGAGAAAAGATCGTCGTTGGCGGCGTAGCCGTTGATGAGCCTGATGGCCTCTGCCCCTACGGGGATGCTGACATAGATGACCGTGCCCGGGCCGCCGTCGCCTATGGCCCAGGAGCTGTCCGGGCGACGGTCGAAAAGATTCTCCGGCGCGTACCGTCCCGGAATCTTCGCGTCTTCCAGGAACGGCGCGGGGGAATAAAAATGAAAATCATGGCGGTCGAGAATCACCGCCTCCGGCTCCGCGGATAAAAAGCCCGCTGCGAGCAGAAGAAAAACAGCATGAAACACGATGAAAACCCTTTTTTTCATGGCCTGCCCCCCGGTGGAAAGGCGAAAATCGAAT
The DNA here is from genome assembly GCA_029562045.1 of Spirochaetota bacterium. Taxonomy (GTDB): domain Bacteria; phylum Spirochaetota; class Spirochaetia; order DTKZ01; family DTKZ01; genus JAKQWJ01. The sequence continues at coordinate 3,654 of JAKQWJ010000047.1, forward strand.
AAGCCTCAGGTGTCCTTTTAACAATATGGGGGGGGATCCTATCTGTCAACGCAGGGAAACGTCCGTGTGTTTTTGATGGTCTGTACCCATCCCGCAGCCATTGTCTCACAGTCCGGCGGCTTTTTTAACCTGTTGAAAGGTCCGCGTTGACCCCCTACTCGATCTTCTCGATCTTCACGTCCGCATGCTGCTGCAGGTGCTGGAGGAGCTGGCTTTCGTTGTTGCGCTGGCGGGAGCGCAGGGTCATGGTCACCCGCAGGTACTCGGATTTTCCCGAGTATTCGCTGACCACGGTGGTGTCGACGATCTTGAAGCCTTTTTCGTTCAGTGAATTCGTCACGGCGATGAGGACATCCCGGTCCTGGATGGTCAGGATCAGGGAGGTGAGCCGGACCTTGACATTCCGGAAGAGCTGGTAGAGCTCCAGGCCCAGGAGGGTGAACACGGTGGCTGCGGCGCCCAGGGCGTAGAGCCCCCCTCCCACGGCCATGCCTATCCCCGCGGCCACCCACAGGCCCGCGGCGGTGGTCAGCCCCCGGACGGACTGGCGCTGCATGATGATGGTGCCGGCGCCGAGAAATCCCACCCCGCTGACGATCTGGGCCGCCACCCGGGCGACATCGGCGTGGCGGGTTCCGGGAACCCCTTCGGACCCCTGGAAGCCGAATTGGGAAACGATCATGATGAGGGAGCTTCCCATGGCGACGAGGAAATGAGTCCGCAGGCCAGCCTCTTTCGCCCGAAACTCCCGCTCCAGGCCGATGGCGGCCCCCAGAAGGCCCGCCAGGAGAAGGCGAAGAATGAATTCCAGAGTCACGTCAGTTGTCCTTTCACCCGGAGGCGGGTTCCGATGTTACATCCGTCGAAGGCGGAAGGCGCCCCTTTTCCGATGTCCGGACAAAAAATATCATGGAATTCCGTTCTTGTCCAATCGGAAAATCGGAGGACTCCGGCCGCCAGGGTCATTTTTTGCCCAGAAACCCTCCCAGCATCCGCCCCAGATCGTCCATGACGTTGCCGTCGTTGTTGGAGTCCAGCATCCGGGCCGCCATTCCCAGGAGGTTCCCCCCGCCGCCGGAGGACACGAGACCCGCCAGGAGGTTCTGCACCCCGCCGGAATCCAGGCGCCGTTCCTTTTTCTGGTTTCCCAGAAACCCCAGGACCATGGGGGCCAGAACGCCGAGAAGAGCGGTCACCTGGGCGGTTTTCAGACCGGTCTGATCCGCCAGTTTCTTTTTCACCTCTCCCCCTTCCCTGCCGGGGAAGATGTGGGTGAGGATCTTCGCCCCGTCCTTTTTATCAACGCCGCCGAGAAACCGTCCGAGATCGTTCAGGTCCGCATCCTGGTGTTTTTCCAGAGCGCTGGTCAGTGACCGGGCTCCCCCGGGGGCTTCGGTGTTCCGCTGCAGCGCCTGAAGCAGCAGGGGGATCCCCATGTGCGCCAGGCCCGCCACCTTCTGCGGCTCCGCCCCGACGCTGCCGGCCAGGCTGTTCAAAAAACCGGAGTCCATTTTACCCGAAAAAAGATCCATCAGATTCATCGCGACGTCCTCCCTGTCTGAATATGGCGCTCACCCGGCCAGGCCCGGTTTTGTGCCCACCACCACCAGGACCCGGGCCCGGTGGTCGTAGGGAGCCCCGTCGAAGCTCCCGTAGGCCCTTACCTCGGTGAAGCCCGCATCGGTAAACAGTGTCTTCAACTCCCCGGCGGAGTACAGCCGGTGGGAAAAGGTGTAATCGTGGGTCCTCTCCTTCTCCACGATGATCCAGCGGTTCCTGAGGCGCCCGAAATCCTCCAGAATCTCATACTCCGCCAGGATGAAAACGTCATCTTTTTCGTACCACTCGGATTCGACGAAATCCCGGGCCAGGTTTTCCTTCCCCATGGTCTCCACCAGCAGTCGTCCTCCGGGACGCAGCGAGGCGTGGAGCTTGCGCAGCAGGGCCCTGTCGTCCGCGGGAGAGGCGAAATACCCGAAGGAGGTGTACACGTTGATGGCGGCGTCGAAACTGTCCTCCACCGTGAGATCCAGGATGTTCATGGGAATGAACTCCACCGACACCCCTTCGGCCTCGGCGGTCCCGGCGGCGGCTTCCAGATAGTCCCGGTTCAGATCCACCCCGGTCACCCGGCAGCCCCGGCGGGCCAGTTCGACGGAGTGCCGCCCCACGCCGCAGCAGGCGTCCAGAACCCGGGAACCTTCGGACAGGGAAAGGAGCGACACCATCCCGTCCACCTCCCCGGGGGCCGCGGCCCATCGGTCGGGGCCGAAAATGTAGGGCGCGTAAAGGCTCCAGAATTTCTCGTCGTCGTACCACTCCGGCCCGAGATTGCGGGCTTCCCGATTCCTCACGGGGCCTATTTTCTCAGTTTATAGATGACGTCCAGGGTTTTCATCTTCACGTCCCGGATGTAATTCGATTCCATGATTTCGATCATCACGTTCAGGGCTTCGGGGTGCTTGAGCCCGTCTTCGGATTTCGCCAGTTTTTCGATGGCCAGCAGGGTGGCAAAGGCGAAATTGTTGTCCGGGGCGGGTTTGATGTTTTCCTTGTGCAGGACCCACATCAGCTTGCCCAGGACTTCCCCGTTCTTGTCCCCGCCGATGCGGCCCAGGGCGTAGGCGGCTTCCGCCAGCACCATGGGCTCCTGGTCGTTCATCATCACATCCAGCAGGATCTTCTGGGACTTCTCCCCGCCGATTTCTCCCAGAAGGTTGCAGGCTTCGCGCCGGACCAGGTTGAAATTTTTGGTGTTCGTCGGCTGTTCCTGCTTGGACAGCTGCTCCAGAACCGAGAAGGCGGCACTGTTGTCCCCGCCGAATCGCCCCTCCGCGGACATGGCCCGGAGGTTCTGCAGGGCGAGCATGCGGAGTTCCCAATCGTTGGAGAGGGCCTGGTTCCGGATCATCTGCAGCTCGATGTTCTGGCTCAGATACAGCTCTTCGATGGTCCTGTCCCGCCCCGGGGCGGTCTGGGCCATGGCCATGCCGGCCAGGACACAGGCGAAGAGGAAAAACGAGGCGAGCAATTTTTTACGGTTCATAGGAACTCCCCTTTTTGTACAAGATACCGCGGAACTCCGCCGTTCACCAGGTGCTGATTTTCCATTTTTCCCGGATTTTTTCAAGCTGATAGAGAAGAACCGGCCGATCCCCCACGTACATGATGGCCTTGACCCGATGGGAGTCGGCGAAGTCCAGTTCGTCCAGATGGACGTTGGCCCTGCTGGGAACCACCACGTACATAAAGTAATCCGCCAGGGTCCGAATGACGATTCTGTTGCGTTTGAGGACCGGCTGCTGGTTGATGGCCTCGATGTTCCGCGGCGCCATGACCTGGTCCACGAAGGCGGGGGTGAGATGCTGGAGCCAGCCCTGGTAATCCCCTGCCAGGATTATGCGGTTCAATTCGGCGATGACGGTTTCCACCTCTCCGAAGGTTCTGCTGTATTCTTCCCGGCTTATCGAAGGCGACGGGTCCCCGGCGCCGGGGGCCGTGACGTCCGGCTCCGGCGATGCCGGCGAAGCCGGCGGGGCAGCAGACTCGGGGTGTGAAGGTTTTTCCGCGGCCGGAGCCTCCGAAACCCCGGGGGGAGTCTCCGGAACCGGAGCGGGCGGGGTTCCGGCGCAGGAAAAAAACGAAAAAACGCACAGGAAGAGCGCAATATGCGGGACGGATCCTGATCTCATACGAAAATTGTACGTTCCACCGTTTCATTTGTCAATTCAAACCGGTAAAACTGTTGCACGGGAAAGAAAAGGAATATACTATTCCCAGAGTGAGCGCGAAACAGGATGTGCTGAAAATTCTCAAAGCCTACACCCTGAAGAACCGGAACCCCGACATCTATTTCGATAACTTTCTGCAGTTCCTGGAGCGGTATCTGGAAAAGTTCGGGACCGACTTTCCGGACCTGTCGGAGTTCCGGGGAGCGGCGCTGCGGGAGAAGCTGGGCGGGACACTGCAGGCCCTGCAGGACGAGGGTATCTGCTCGCTGCAGACGCTGCAGGACAGGATTCAGCTGATCCGGTACGTGGCCTACGACATCGAGCTGGTGGAGCAGGCCTACCGGAGGATCCAGGCCCGGGGAGAAACCCCCTACCCCAGCGTCGAGTCGCTGGAGATCGGCCCGCCCCCGGAATCCCTGGTCGCCGTGGACGTCAAAATCGATTTCATCAATTTTCTCGACAGGAAACCCGAGCCTCCCCTGCTGCTGGTCCTGAACTTCCCCTCCCTGGCGAAAAAAATCGTCGTCACTTCCCGCTTCATCGAACGGCCCCTGATGGATACGGCGGTGCAGAAGATCCGCAATTATCTGCGGCAGTCGAAGAACGCCTCCTACCTCCAGCAGAAAATTCTGCCGGTTTTCCGCCAGAAGGAGCGCCTCCTCCGGGACCAGCTGGTCAACGTGGTGATGAAACCCGATCTGACCCTGCAGGAACTCATCTCCCCGTCGGATTTCGTGTTCCAGTTCTGGACTCAGGTGTCCAACTCCCTTCTGAAAGAGTACGTTCCGAAGAAGGACAAGCTGGAAGAGGAGATGGACCTGTGCGTCGCCGCCTATCTTCTGGGCATGTACGCCATGCACTACAAGGGCCGGGCCCAGAAGGAACGGGAATCGGAGCAGGCCCTGAGAACATTGCGGCAGACCCTGGACAAGGCCCCCTATGCCTTCACCCTGCAGGACCTCCACAACCTCAAGGACGACCGCGGCGGGGTCCTCGTCCGGCGCATCGACAGGAAAAGTTTCAGCGATTTCATTGAAAAGGAGACCCGGTCTCCCGACGCGGTGACCCTTCCGGAACTGCTCAGGGTCAGGACAGCCGGAAACAGGGAGTACTTCATCCGGCGCTCCGTGGTGGCGAAAATTCTTCTGGAGCGGACCGGAGGACTCTCCGAGGAGTTCAGGAACCACTACCTCGATCTGTGGACCGACTCGCTGATGAACAACCGGAAGCTGCCGGAGATGCTGGACGACGGGCGCTTTTCCCGGGAGGTGGGAAACCGGCTGAAGGAACGGGACCCCCTGTTTTTCAGCCTCCTGAACTTCAACCTGCTGTTCCTTCTGCACGAACAGGTGCCGCTTCCGGGGCCGGAGAAGGACTATCTGGCGGGCCTGTTCGACCTGAAGGCCCGGGCCCTGATAGGCTGTGACGGCGTCCTCAACCTGTCCCGCAGGGACCTGTACGCCGATGCCCGGCTCAGGCTGCCCATCTGGAAGGTCATTCCGGTGCTGAACGTCCTGGTGGGGGTTCTGCGGAAAATGTTCCTGCCCTCCCCGAAAAAACACGGCGCCGGAAAGGCCGCGGCGGCCAAAACCCCCGCGTCGTCCCAGGGCGACGGCGCCATCGCCGCGGAAACCGGCCGGAAGGCGGAGGCGGTGAAGTTCCGGGAGGAGGTCCGGGCCCTGAAGGCCCGATACATCGGCGAGGACGGGGACATCAGGGCCCGGCTCCGGGCGCTGGAGGAGCGGTGGAACCCGCTTCTGGACCCCCAGGCCCAGGCGAACCTCACCGAGGACGTTAATGCGCTGATCCGGGATTACATCCGGAAACTCAAGCTGGCGGTCCATCTTCGGGCGCCGGATCCGGCGAGGCTGGACAAGCTGGCGAAAGATCTGGCGAACAACGAGGCCCTGGGGAAGATCAAGGACAAGGAAAATCTCGGGTCCTACATCGCCCTTTACATGATCGATTATCTGGGAAAAATCTGAAACCCGGGATCCGGAGGCGGGAGGCGATGATCCCTTCCGGATGCCGGATTTTTCTCCCGGAAAACCCGAGGCTGTCCGGGACGGAGACCCTGAACAGCCCCATGGTGATTCCTCTTACGGGAAAAAGGCTTCCAGGTCCCCGCGGATGGCCTCGATTTCCTTGTCCAGGATCGGGAGGGCCTCCCTTTCGGTCAGACCGGGGCCGGTGCAGCTGGAGATGTAGAATTTTATTTTTGGCTCCGTGCCCGAGGGCCGGGCGCTGACGATGCTCCCCGACTCCAGCAGGAACTGTAGCACGTTGGACGAGGGCAGATCGATGTTCTTTTCCCGCCGGGAAGTCCGGACATCCAGGGTCGTCCCGTCCTTGTAGTCCTTCACCGTCGTCACCGCCACCCCGCCCAGCCGGGCGGGCGGGCTCTGCCGGAGGCGGCTCATCAGGTCGCTCATCATCTTCGATCCCGCCTCGCCGGGAAAGCCCTTGGAAATCTGCTCCTCCCGGTACCAGCCGTGTTTTTCGTACAGCTCGTGCAGATGCTCCAGCACCGTTTTTCCCCGGCTGCGGTGGTACAGGGCCATTTCCGCCGTCAGCACCGCGGCGGAGACGGCGTCCTTGTCCCGCACCTGGGTGGAGATGAGGTAGCCGTAGCTCTCCTCGCCGCCGAAGAGGTACTGGTGCCCCCCCGGGGCGCTTTCGAAGGAGCGGATGAGTTCGGCGATGTACTTGAAGCCAGTCAGAACGTCGAAACAGACCGCCCCGTTGGCTTCGGCGATCTTCCTCTGCAGTTCCGTGGTGACGATGGTCTTGACGAAGGCGGGTTTGGGGGGGAGAGAGCCCAGCTCCTTCCGGGAAGAAAAGATATAGTCCGCCAGAAGGGCCCCCAGCTGGTTGCCCGTGACCAGAACGAAGTCCCCGTCCCGGGGCACCGCGATGCCCAGCCGGTCCGCGTCGGGGTCGGTCCCCATGACGAGGTCGGCCTTCGTCTGCGCCGCCAGTTTCAGGGCCATCGCCATGGCGGAGGATTCCTCCGGGTTGGGAAAAGGCACGGTGGGGAAGTTGCCGTCCGGTTCCCGCTGTTCCGGCACGGTGCGGACCTGCACCCCCAGATCCGCCAGGATGCTCTCCACGAAGAAGGTTCCGGTCCCGTGGAGGGGGGTGTAGACCACCTTCAGGTCCCGTCCCCGCTCCCGGAAGAGGTCGGGCCGCAGGACCAGTTTTCTGACCATCGCGGCGTAGGCCTCGTCCACCTCCCGGTCGATGCGGACCAGAAGCCCCCGGGACTCCAGTTCTTCGTCGGGGAGGATCCGGCCGGTCTCTTTCACCGCCAGGACCTCCCGGATGATGCCCGTGTCGTGGGGCGGGGTGACCTGGCCGCCGTCGTTCCAGTACACCTTATCCATTGTAGGCCGGAGGGTTGTGGCTGGCGGTGACGACGATGCCGGTGGAGGCCTTCAGATAACGGACCGCGAAGGAGAGAACCGGGGTCGGCCGGATGCCGGAAAAGATGCGGGTGACGATCCCCGAGGAAGCCAGAACCCGGGCGGCCTCTAGGGCGAAGAGGTCCGAATAGTTCCGGGTGTCGTAGGCGATGACCGCGGTGGGCCGGGCCGACCCGGAGTGGCGGAGCACGTAGTTGGCCAGACCCTGGGTGGCCCGGCGCACGACGAAGGGGTTCATCCGGTTGAAGCCCCCGCCGATGATCCCCCGGAGGCCCGCGGTGCCGAACTCCAGGTCCCGGTAAAACCGGTCCTGCAGTTCGTCCCACTCCCCCCTGCCCTCCAGATCCTCGATCTGCTTGCGGAAAAACGGGTGTTTTTCCGAATCCAGGTAGGTCGCGATTTTTTCCCGCAGTTCTTTCCGTTCCATGCTTTCCTCCTTGATGCCTTGCGCCGGCCCTACTCCCATTCAATGGTTGCGGGAGGCTTGTTGGAAATGTCGTAGACCACCCGTCCGATCCCCCGGACCGTATCGGTTATCTCCGATGCGATGGCCACCAGGTCCCGGGTTGGAAAATCGAAGACCTGGGCCGTCATGCCGTCCTGGGAGGTCACGGCCCGCAGGGCGAGGACGTGCCCGTACTCCCGCCGGTCGGCGACGACCCCCACGGACCGGACCGGGAGGAGGATGGAAAAAGCCTGCCAGATCCGGTCGTAGAGGCCCCTTTTCTCCAGCTCCCGGAGGTAGACCGCGTCGGCCTCCCGGAGGATGTCGCATTTCTCCCGGGTCACCTCCCCCAGGACCCGCACCCCCAGTCCGGGTCCGGGAAAAGGATGCCGCCCCAGGACGGCGGGGGAAACACCCAGCCGCCGCCCCAGCTCGCGGACCTCGTCCTTGAACAGCCGGTCCAGGGGCTCGATGAGGAGACCCCGCCGTCTTTTCTCCTCCACCAGCGGAGAGCGGACGTTGTGGTGGGACTTTATGGTCCCCGCCGTGCCTCCCGCGCCGCCGCCGGACTCGATGAGGTCGGGATAGATGGTCCCCTGAGCCAGGAGGGCGTCGGGGATGCGGAGCCCCGCCACCTCCTCCTCCTGGACCCGGATGAAGGTGTCCCCGATGGCGTGGCGCTTTGCTTCCGGGTCCTGGATCCCCCGCAGGGCGGTGAGGAAACGCTCCGAGGCGTCCACCAGGTGGAGGTTCCGCGCCCCCAGGGAGCGCAGCTCCCGGGCCACCTGGACGGATTCGTTTTTGCGCATCAGGCCGGTGTCGATGTACATGAGATGGACATTCTCCGGCGGAAGGGCCTTCAGCAGCAGGGCCCCGACGACGGTGGAGTCCACGCCCCCGGAGATCAGAAGAAGTACTTTTTTGTCCCCCGCCTCCCGGCGGACCCTCGCCGCCGCGGAGTCCAGATAGGACTCCATGGACCACCGGTCCGAGACCCCGCAGACGCCCCGGGCGAAGTTCTCCAGGATTTTCGCCCCGTATTCGCAGGGGGTCGCCTCGGGGTGAAACTGCAGGCCGTAGAACCGGCGGCTCTCGTCCTGGAAGGCCGCGGGAAGGCCTTTTTCCGATACCGCCGCCACGGAGAAGCCCGGGGCCGGAGAGCTTATTCCCATGTCCGCGCCCATCCAGGACAGGAAGCCGTCGGGAACATCCCGGAAGAGACGGCTGGGGGCGGTGAACTGCAGCTTCGACGCGCCGTACTCCCGTTTTTCCGGATCGGCCACATCCCCTCCCAGTGCGAGGGTCATGGCATAGAGGCCGTAACCTATCCCCAGCGCCGGAACTTCCCCGCGGAAGACCTCGGGGCGGGGCATGGGCGCGTCCGGATCCCGGACCGAGGCAGGGGACCCGGAGAGAACGAGACCCTTGACCCCGGCCATGGAACCCGGCCCGGGCGTGAAATCCCCCGGAACCACCTCGCTGTATATCCCCAGTTCGCGGAACCTCCGGGCCAGAAGCCGGGAGGTCTGCCCGCCGAAGTCGAGGATCAGGATAGAGTCCATGGGGTTTTCCTGACGATGGTCTGCTTGCGCTCGTACCCCACCGACACGATGTCGATGGGCGTGTCGGTGAAGTCCTCGATGAACTCGATGTAATTCCGCGCCTCTTTCGGCAGGTCGTCGTAGAAGGCGATCTTCCCCAGGGGGGTCTTCCAGCCTGGAAAGGCCCGGGTGACGGGGACGGCCCGGTTCAGGGCGTCCACGGAGGCGGGAAAGGTGTCTATTCTGCGGCCGTCCAGCTCGTAGGCTTCGCAGACCTTGATTTCGTCCATGGTGTCGTAGACGTCGATGTGGGTCAGCACCAGACCGTCGATGGAGTTGACCCGGCAGGCGTAGCGCAGGGCCACCAGGTCCAGGTAGCCCAGTCTCCGGGGGCGGCCGGTGGTGACGCCGTATTCCCGCCCCAGTTCCCGTATCTTGTGCTCCATGTCCTGCCCGATGTCCCGGCGGAACTCGGACGGGAAAGGCCCGTTGCCGACCCGGGTGGTGTAGGCCTT
>JAKQWJ010000048.1 GCA_029562045.1 Spirochaetota bacterium
TTCTGCCGCTCCCCCCTCGAGCCGGATCGAAAAAGACGCCCACAGGCTCCTGGAGACGATAGAAAACATCTATCACATCAAGGATCTCGATACCCTGCTGGAAAGCATCCTCCGCGAAGCCCGGGTTTTTGTCAATTGCGACGCCGGAACCATCTATCTGGCCGCGGGGGGCCGCCTCTATTTCAGCTATGTGCAGAACGACACTCTGCAGGTCAATGTGCACAACCGGGACAAGTACCTCAGCGGGTCCAACAGCCTCCCCATCAACGCGAGTTCCATCGCCGGTTACGTGGCGATGAGCGGAGAATCCCTGCTCATCGACGACGTGTACGATATCATCAGTTCCGTGTCCTACAGTTTCAACCCCGCCTACGACAAGAAGACATCCTATAAAACCCGGTCCATCCTCGTGGTCCCCCTGAAAACCCGGGACAACGCCGTCCTCGGTGTCCTTCAGCTGATCAACGCCAAGGACGCCTCCGGCGGCGTCATCCCTTTCTCCATGCAGGACCGGCTGTACATCTCCCAATTCGCCCAGAGCGCCGCCAATGCCATCGAGAAGGCGAAGCTCACCCGGGAGATGGTTCTCCGGCTGGTGGAAATGATCGAACTCCGGGACCCCTTCGAAACCGGGTCCCATGTCAAACGGGTGGGGGCCTATTCGGTGGAGCTCTACGAAGCCTGGGCCAGGAAAAAAGGGATCAACGAGCGGGAACTGATGACGAAAAAAGACCAGCTCCGCACCGCCGCCATCCTGCACGATCTGGGGAAGGTCGCGGTTTCCGACACGATCCTCCGCAAGCCCGGCGCCTTGACGGATGAAGAACGACGGGAAATAAAGATGCACACCATCTATGGAGCCCGGCTCTTCCATCGCTCCAACTCCGACTGGGACGATGTTGCCCTGGACGTCACCCTGGGGCACCACGAACACTGGGACGGCACGGGCTACCCCGGCAGGCTGGACAACCTCTTCGGGAAACGGTTCAGCTTCGGCCCCGGCAAAAAGGGAAACGAAATTCCCCTCAGCGCCAGGATAGTGTCCATCGCCGACACCTTCGACGCCCTGGTATCGGAGAGGTCCTACAAGAGCGCCTGGGCGGACCTGGAGGCTTACAATTATATCGCCTCCCAGAGCGGGTCCGCCTTCGATCCCGAACTGGTGAACGCGTTTCTCGGGATCGGCGACACCATCAACGCCATCCGCAAAAGGTACTGGGACGAAGAACGCCACCCCGCGGCGCGGGAAGTTTAGGAGACGGGGGCGGGGCCGCGAAGGTCTTCTCTCCACGGGAAGACCCCGCTCCGAAAGCCCGGCCCCCGGCGGCGTCCTCCATTGAAAACCGCCGCCCCCTGGGCTTATAGTGCGGGAAAAACCGGGGAGGGAAAAATGAAACGACCGATCGTGGGCATCATCATGGGAAGCGATTCCGACCTGCCGGTCATGCGGGAGGCCCGGGACGTCCTGGAGGCCGCTGGCGCCACCTGCGAGATGAAGATCCTTTCCGCCCATCGGACCCCGAAAGCGATGATGGACTATGTCCAGGGCGCCGAGGGCCGGGGGATGAAGATCATCATCGCCGGGGCGGGAGGCGCGGCCCATCTGCCGGGAATGGCGGCGGCCCTGACTCCGCTTCCGGTCATCGGGGTTCCCATCAAGAGCGCCGCCTTCTCGGGTCTGGACTCCCTCCTCTCCATCGTCCAGATGCCCGGCGGAGTCCCGGTGGCCACCATGGCGGTGAACGGGGCGAAGAACGCCGGCCTTCTGGCGCTGCGGATACTCGCCCTGGGGGACCGGGAGTTCCGGCTCCGGCTGGAGGAACAGCGGCGGCTCATGGAAGAGCAGGCGGCCGGGAAGGCCCGCCGTCTGGAAGAAGAAGAATAATTATGAGCGCCGCCTTCCGGGGCATGATATAATCCGGGCCTATGGCCAAACGATCCCCCCTGGAAACCGAAGTCCGGGAGTTCATCCTCACCCGATCCCGGAAGTTCACCTTCTCCGAACTCACGGATCACCTGAAGGCCCGGGGCAGAAAGAACCCGTCGGAGAGGGATATCCTGGACATTCTGGAAACCTGTGCGCTGGTCTTCTCCCGGGATTTCGACAGCTTCACCCCCCGTCACATTTTTTTCAAACGCGCGGAGTTCATGATCTCCCCCACAGCGGAGGAGACGCGGGCAGCGGTCCTGGTGCCCGGACACCGGTTCATCCCTTTCCTGTCCCCCCTGGTCCGACCCTGGGAATGCGTCCTGCAGCCGGCGGACAAGACCAAGGTTCCCCAGCGATGGATGGAATGGAAGGTCCGGAACCTTCTCACATACCACTCCCTGTACGGACAGGAGACCCTGTCCCACCTCCTGACGGAGGACCGGAAAGAAAACGCGGAAAGGATCGACAGGGATGCCTTTCTCGACTCCACCGTGGAGGTGACGGTCTACGACTTCTCGGCTCTTTTCAGGGAATGGAAATTCTCCTTCGGGGACGGCCTCCTCCTTCGGGTCAGGGACTGGGTCCAGGGGGTCTACACCGTGGAGCCGGTGAAGAAGAAGATAAGGGCGGAACTGATGAAGGAGTCCGGAGATTGGCTCCGCCGCCTGGAAAAAGGCTTTTCGAAAACCTTTGACGATCTGGGTTTGAGCTTTCCGCTGGAGGAACAGGTGGCCTACGGGTATTTCTACGCCGGAAAACAGGCCCTGAAATCCCCGCCCCTGCACCTGGGGGGCTTCATCGATTCCTGCCGGACGGTCCACATCGTCGATTACGGCGTGGAAACCCGGCTCTGGCATGAAAGCCGGCTGGACCCCTCGGCGCTCCGGATCCCCGACTCCGTCGAGCCCATGGGGGCCACCGGCAGTCTGGACGCCATCTTTCAGGACATGGGGATATCCCTGTCCAAGGTGGAGGTGGAGGCCTTCATGCGGGACGAGCTCTTCCACCGGCGGGAGGAGATGGATGGGGTGATCCGGCGGATATTCGCCGGTCGTCCCGCGGAGTTCCACTCCCCGGAACAGCTGGGCGATTTCGACACGTACCTCCAGAAGCTCTGGGAACGGGTCAAAAGGTCCTACAACTTCTTCGCCGACCAGGCCGCCGGGGAGGCCCGGAGCAGGATCCTGGCCATACTGGAACGGCAGCTGGAGTGGCTGCGGAGCATGGATCGCCGCCGGGTTCCCCTGGAAATTCTTCCCGTCCAGGAAATGACCGGAGCCGCCCAGGGCGCCGGCTATCTGGTGGGGCTTCTGCAGATGCTGAACAAGAAAAACCCCGGTTCCGAGGCGGAGATCCGGTCGCTTGTGGACCTCCTTCCCCAGATCGACCAAACCCTGGAACTGCTCAGGACAAAGGTGGAGGCCCAGATCGAAAAAACCCTGCCCCCGGGCGGCGGGGACGAGAAGCAGGGCCTCCGGGTCGTCCGGCCTGAATCCCGCGCCTCCGAACCGGCCGGTCGGCGCGCACGGAGGCCGAAGAGCCTCTACGTGCTGAAGATCGACCTCATGCGCATCCGGCCCCCCATCTGGCGACGGGTTCAGGCGCCGGGGAGCTTCACCCTGGAGGAGCTGCACGAGACCATCCAGAACGCCATGGGCTGGGACAACTACCACAACCACTCCTTTATCATCGACGGCCGGTTCTTCTCCCCGCCCTCGGAGGCCTCCATGGAGCCGGACCTCCAGGAAGAGGACGAAAGCCGGTTCACCCTGGACGAGCTGGGCCTGGAGGAGGGGAAACGTTTCCGGTACATCTACGATTTCGGCGACAACTGGGTCCATCAGCTGACGGTGGAGAAGATCCTTCCCGCCCGGAACTTCCCGGAGGCTGACAGGACCTCCGCCATCTGCCTGGCGGGACGGCGGGCCTGCCCCCCGGAGGACTGCGGCGGGGCACCGAGCTACCAGGAGATCGTCACCGCCCTGAAGGAACCCCTGAAGAAGAAGCACCGGGAACTCCTGGCCTGGGTGGGCGACTTCGACCCGGAGCGCTTCGACCTCTCGGCGGTGAACCTCCGCCTCCGGGGGGGGAAGGGCTGAAGAGACGGGTTGCCCGAAAGGTCGGGCGGTATCGACCCTGCCGCCGGCGGACGGGAAGCCGGGCGGCGGCCGCCCCGCCATTCGGCCGCCGGCCGAATAAACCCTTGACGATTCCGCCGATTTCGCTATTATGATTGTGTCATCGTTTTTACGATAAACACATGAAAAGGAGAAAAGGAATGAAAAAAGCACTGATCCTTCTGCTTCTGGCCGCCTTCGTGCTTCCCGTCTTCGCCGACGACGCCCTGGTGATGCCTAAGGGGGTTTTCCGCTTCTGGGTGGCGCCGAACTACGGGATGGCGGATAAAAAATTTGACGACGATGGGAAGAAGGTTGATATTGATATACCCACTGTCGCAGTGTCTGACGGAGTAAAGTTTTTCAACCTGGCCCTGGCCCTGGAGTACGGCGTCACCGACTGGATCACCGCCGCCGTCCAGTGGGTCCCCGGCTGGACCCTCTGGTCCACCATGGGATTTGACGATGTGGTCATACCCGGCCCGACAACACTATATCTGAGTCAGGCTACCCTGGGATCTTTCGGCGACCTCTTCGTGGGCGCCAAGGTCCAGATCGTCGGCCCCAAGGCTCCGGTTCAGAACTCGGACATGCGCTTCGCCGCCGCCGCGGGGGTGAAGGTGCCCATGCCCGGGGCTGGCCAAATTAATTTTCCTGGCGATTTCTTAGTTAACGAATCCGTTGTAATGGCGGAAATCGATCATCACCTCTGGGGAATGGGTGTCCGGCTCTACTACGACTACATCATCAATCCCAACTTCTTCATCAACCTGTACAACGAAACCATCCTCTACCCCGAACAGAAGGTCAAGAAAAGCGTCAATTTCGGAGACGATTCGAAAGTTGCCTACGGCTACGACCTGACCTTCGAACTGGAGCCCCAGTACCAGATGCCCCTGGATAACGGCATAATCCTGAAGGCGGGCCTGCCCTTCACCTACGCCATGGCCCCGGAGACCAAAATCGACGGGACCGGTCAGGATAACGCGAGCTACCTCTTCTCCATCGGCCCCAATGTGGCGGCCTTCTTCACCAAGGCCTTCCTGCCCTTCGAGCTGGAGCTGCAGTACAAACTGCCCCTGATGGGCAAGACCAGCTTTGCCATGCACGTGGTCTCCCTGCAGGGCAAGTTCTACCTGAAGTTCTAATTCAGAACCGGCGGTTTCGGGGCCCGGCCTCGAAATCGCCCAATCTTTTTCAGAAACCGCCCCGGGGCGAAGGCTCCGGCGGCGGTTTTTATTTATCCCGCCAGTTTTCTAAAAAAAGGTCCGGGATCCTCTGAAAGTGTTTGTCATTGTTACTCACCAGGGAAAGATTCAGATGAATGGCGGTGGCGGCGATAAGAAGGTCCATGTCGTCCAAGGTTTTTCCCTGAGAGCTTAGTATAGCTTTCAGCCCGCCGAAGAGCTCCATGATATCTCTGGTCAGATCCAGGACAGGAAAGATCCCGGCGACCCTCCGGACTGTGGCAAGGTTCTTTTCAGGATGCGAGGATTTTTTTGCGCCGTAAACCAGCTCACCGTAGGTTACACAGGAAATGAATTTGGGCAGATTTTTTTTTGCTTCGAACCAGTCCAGAACTTTCTGATTCCCCTTAAGACTGTAAATTATGATATCCGTGTCAATCAAAAATGCCACGGGCTTTTCCGAAACGGGGAGATTCTTTCCGGGCTCTCCGAATATCCTCCACTATTTCCTCCGCGCTGCGGGCATCCTTCCAGCTGCCCGCCAGGCTCAGAAACTCCTGGGTAGCACCATATACATCTTTGTCCGGCGACGACAGATGTTCCTCGATGATCGAAATGACCTCCTGGCTCAGGGAGCGTCGCCTCCGTTTCGCCCGAGCTTTGAGATACGCGTAGAGCTGGTCGTCCATATCTCTTACCTGTAGCGTGGCCATTGTCTCATCCTCCAGCAATATCATACTTTAAAATGCATGAATTTTCAAGCATTTTACATGTTTCCGTTCAGGCTGGATGCCCCAATCGATGACCCCTCAGAACCAGAAGCCCCCCGGCCATCAGGCCCGCCAGGGCGTAGCAGAGGGACATGACGAAAAAGAGGGAGGACAGACCCCGATGGTCCGCCAGCCAGCCCGCCAGCGCCGCCGCCAGGGACCCCACGCCGAAACCGGTGAAGGCCAGAAGCCCGTAGCCCAGGCCGTGACGCCGCGGAGGCAGCAGAGAGCCCACCACCATGTTCTGCATGGGCTGGTACCCGAAGGTGAAGAAGGCGTAGCCCATGGCGCCCAGCACCAGAAGGGGCCCCCTCCCCGCCGCCAGCAGGAGGACCGACAGGGAGGACAGGAAAAGAGTGCCGGTGTACAGGAGGTCGGGGCGCCGTTTGTTCACCAGCCGTCCGGAAATGTACTGGCCCAGGGAGCCCGTTGCCAGGGTAAAGGTGGCGGCCACCCCCCCCAGGGTTATCTGATCCAGACCGCCGGGAACCGCCAGGCTGCGGCCCAGATATGTGGGCAGGAAGGTAAGAACCCCCCGGCTCCCCATCCCCGCGAAGGCGCAGGAGGCGTAGAAGAAGGCCAGGTGAGACAGGGGGGACCGCTCCATTTCCCGAGCTCCGGGGCTCCCGGTTTTCTCCTCGTCCCGGGAAACAGGGGGAACCCCCAGGGTATAGAGGCCCATGAGCAGGGCCAGGGAGCCGAAGACCAGATGGGGGGCCTTCCAGCCCAGCCGGGAACCCAGCCATGCCGCCAGGAGAGGGGCGGCGGCGGTCCCCAGGCTGCCGGCGATGCCGTTGATGCCGAAGACCCGGCCCCTCCGGCGCATCCCCAGACTCACCAGGGTGTTTCCCGCCGGGTGGTAGAGACTTCCCAGAAGACCCAGGAGGCCCATGATGATGCCGAAGGAGACGAGGTTCCCCACCGGCAGCACCGCCAGGCAGATCAGTCCCGAACCGAAGAGGAAAATCCGGAGCAGTCTCTGGGGCCCCACCCGGTCCACCAGGATCCCCGCCGGGAAGGCCCCCATCCCGAAGGCGTAGGCGAAGACCGTCACCACCAGCCCCATCTGGAAATAATCCGCCCCGAAGGCGGCCATCAGAAGGGGGATCAGGGGCGGCACCGTCCCCTCGATGAGATGGTCCAGAACGTGGGCTCCGGTGAGCATCCCCAGCATCTTCCTTTCCTTCGGTTCCATGGCCGCCTCCTGAGTACGCAGAAGGTAGCCTTCCCGGAGTTTCGTGTCAACGCGGGGCGGAATCCTCCGGACTCCCGTTCTTGACAGGCCCCGGGCCGGGGGGTAAGGTGAACCGCGAAACTCACTCCGGAGGCCCCGTCATGAACAGCCCCAGCCCCAGAGACACATTCAACTGCCGGGACAGCCTGGCCCTGCCCGCGGGTTCATACTCTTTTTTCAGCCTGCCCAGACTGGCCCGGACCTTCCCGGCCGTCGGGAAGTTCCCCTACTCCATCCGGATCCTGCTGGAGGCGGTCCTCCGGGCCGAAAGCTCCGGTGAAGCGACCAGGAAGGAGGTGGAGGACTTCCTGTCCTACGAGCCCCAGGCCCCGGGGGACATTCAGATACCCTTCGTCCCCGCCCGGGTCCTGCTGCAGGATTTCACCGGGGTTCCCTGCGTGGTGGATCTGGCGGCCATGAGGTCCGCCGTGGCCTCCCTGGGGGGGGACCCGGGGAAGATCAACCCCCAGATCCCCGTGGACCTGGTAATCGATCACTCCCTGCAGGTGGACCACTACGGGGCCTCCGACGCGGCGGCGAAGAACGTGGAGATGGAGTTCCGCCGCAACCGGGAGCGCTACGAGTTTCTCCGCTGGGGCAGGGAAGCCTTCTCCAACTTCAGCGTCATCCCCCCCGGAGGCGGGATCTGCCACCAGGTGAACCTGGAATACCTGGCGCGCGGCATCCATGAAAACAGCCAGGGCGTCAGCTACTTCGACTCGCTGGTGGGCACCGACAGCCACACCACCATGATCAACGGCATCGGCGTGGTGGGCTGGGGCGTGGGCGGCATCGAGGGCGAAGCGGCCATGCTGGGCCAGCCGGTGTACTTCCTCACGCCCGACGTGGTGGG
>JAKQWJ010000051.1 GCA_029562045.1 Spirochaetota bacterium
CCCACCAGACGCTGCAGCCGGGTGGTGACCTCCGCGGCGCTTTCCCCGGCGATGAGGTAGATCTCCGGCCTGCCGTCGGTGGAGCCGACGGCGAAGCGCTTCCGCATCGGGGCGGCCCCGTGGAGCCCCTCGGCGATGGCGTCCTCCGCCAGGAGGTGCATGAAAACCGGCCAGGGGTTGTTCACCAGGATCCCCGCCCAGCCCCGGCCGGTCCGCACCAGCAGGTAGGGAACCGAGGCGTACATCGGGTCGGTTACGCCGGCCTTCCGCGCCTCGGGGTGGAAATCCGCCCAGACATCGGTGTTCCAGAACTTGGTGCGGGTGCCGGTCTTCTCCAGGCCGGTGTTCTTCTCCCCCAGCCCGTAGAACCGGAACTCCGGATCCCAGTTCAGGTTGATGACCCACTTGGGCCCCAGGACACCGAAGCCCTCCCCTTCGACGGTGGAGAGAAGCTCGTCCTTCCCCAGGAGGAGGCGGAAGCCCGCGTCCCGGACCTCCACGGACCCCCGGCGGGAACGGCCGAAGGCGTCGGCGTTCAGGATGGCGGCGCTGCCGTGGTCCTTCCATCTCCCGGAGGACCAGGTCAGCCGATAGACATCCTCCCCCAGGTGCCGGGCCTCTAAGGAGAGACCCGCGATCTTTTTACAGGAAAAATTCAGGGGATGCTCATATTTGTGGAAATACATGATCCGGGATTGTACCCGAACAGGGGGGCCCGGGTAAAGGGAAGGGTGAAAAGCGGGATCAGGCCCAGTTTTCCATCCGGAGCTGTTCTATCCGGGAAAATTCTTTCGTGCGGAATTCTTTATATGATCAGGTATCCTCACCCCCCCAAATCTTCCATGCAGAAAACGGGGATTTCTGAAACCTTTTTCCAGCCCGCCTCGTTGCTTAAAATGCAGTCTGCACCAAAGCTGAGGGCGCTGGCGATCTGGATGGCGTCGGACGTTTTAAACCCATAACGGGAACGAATATGGGCAGTGGTTTCTGCAACATGGATTGTAAACGGCAAGAGAGACAGGTTTTTGGATCCGGTAAAATACGCTCTGTATTTATCAACCAGCCTTTTCTGGCCCTGCGTCAATGGGCGGGTGATTATTTCCGTGTAGGTGATCAGGCTTGTCATTATTTGCTTGTCCGAGATTTCAATTTCTGTGAACAGGTTCTGCAAGGATTGGGCATATTGGGGATGGTCTTCAAAAAAATAAATGAAAGGCACCGTGTCTATAAAAATCATCCTGTAAGACGCAGAGCTCAGTCCCATTCCCTCCGTTCCTCCGCCACATAATGGTCCGCATCGAGATCCTTCCAAATCTCCGCCCCCAGACCTCGGGCGCTGGAGAATTTCAAAAGTCCCGCATTTTCCGGCCCGGGGCTGTCAAGACTTACAAGTTTTGCTATTTTTTTCCCCGCCCGTTCTATTGTTATTTCTTCGTTGTACAAGTGGACCCTGGACAGTAATTCGCCGAATTTATTGCGGGCTTCCACTGCGGATACTATCATATGACCTCCTCAACCATTATAATCATAATGATTGATATGGTATAAGTCAACAACAGTTCTGTTGCTGGATCTTTTCTGCTGGAAAGCGAAGCTAATGACATACCAATTTATGTAAGGTTCCGGAAATCAAATCCCGATAAATCATACTGATACCAGAAAAAGAAAATCTTCCACATTGGCGGGGCTGATTGCTTTAAACTCCGCCTCCGGGTAGGCCTTTGTAAAAGAGGTCGGGGGTCGGATGGTTTTCTGCTGTGAATACTTGAACTCAAAGGCTTTCAGCCTGCCGTCGGATTCTTCAATAAGGTCGATTTCCTTCTGTTCCCTGGTCCTCCAGAAATACGAGTTCACCCAGAGGCCTTTGTCGTCCAGAAACTTTTTCCTTTCCGACATGAGATAGTTTTCCCACAGGAGGCCCGCATCCTGACGGCCTTCCATGGCGGCGAAATTAGCGATAACTGAGTTTCTGATGCCGTTATCGTAAAAATATATTTTCCTGCTGTTTTTCAGCTCATTTCTCGCATTTCTGCTGAAGGATCCCAGCCGGAAAACAATAAAGGCCTGCTCCAAAATATTAAGGTATTTTTCCACTGTCTTGGCATCAATGCCGCACAGCGATGCCAATTCGGAATATGAAACCTGCGAGCCGATTTGCAGGGCCAGGGCCTGGAGCAGGCGGGTAAGTTTTTCCGGTTTCTGGATCTGTTCCCAGGACAGGATGTCCTTGTAAAGATAACTGTCGGAAATCTCTTTCAGGATGATCTTTTCTTCCCCCTGTTTGACCACCACTTCGGGATAAGATCCATATACGAGCCTGTGGGGGAGCATCCTTTTCTCCGCAAGAAGACCGTATTCCTGCGCCAGTTCGCTGAAAGACAGGGGATAAAGACGAAAATCCCGTTTTCTCCCTGTCAAAGGCTCATTCACCTTGTTGGCCAGTTCAAAAGATGAGGACCCGGTGGCAATAAGGAGAATATCAGGAAGCTGATCTGTAATGAGCTTCAGCCGGAGCCCAATATCCGGTATCCTTTGGGCCTCATCGATAATGAGGGTCTTTTTCTTCCCCAGGTAAGCCCGCATCCTTTCCGCGCTGAGGGTCCTGAAGATTTCCTGCACATCGAAATTATCCCCATCGAGAAAAAGA
Organism: Spirochaetota bacterium; assembly: GCA_029562045.1. Lineage (GTDB taxonomy): Bacteria > Spirochaetota > Spirochaetia > DTKZ01 > DTKZ01 > JAKQWJ01. The sequence goes on from JAKQWJ010000051.1 coordinate 2,648, forward strand.
ACATCCTCCATATCCGGAAACAGCATGTGCAATAATGATGTCTTACCCGTCTGCCGGGCCCCGGTCAGGATGATGGCCTTGCCCGATTTCATTGAATCGGCTATTGCCTTTGCCTTGCTCCGCTTGATCACACCAGCCTCCGGGTTCATTATACAACATTCCGGGAATCAAATCCCGAAAATTCACGATATTTAGGGAATAGAATCCCTGAATGTTAAAAAAGAGGGACTGGGCTGCCTGCATATCAGGGAATGGGGCGGTAAAGGGAGGGGTGAAAAATGCCGGAGGCTTCTTATGCCCAGTTTTCCATCCGGAGCTGTTCTATCCGGGAAAATTCTTTCGTGTTATTGGTCACCAGAATCAGGCCGTTTGATATGGCCTGGGAGGCGATCTGCATGTCGTAGGATCCGATGATCAGTCCCCGTCTTTCCAGATCGGCCCGTATCAGACCAAAAACTTCCGCATCCTGTGCTGTAAAAGGAAGAATATCAAAGGCAGATATGAAATTCATCAGGGTAATTCTGTTTTTATCTCTGTTCCTGCTTTTACTTGCCCCGTATTCCAGTTCAGAGACGGAGATGGCGGACAGTTTAATTTGAGGCGGCTTATATTCTTTTATCCGCTCCACAACATGTGCCGGATTATGATTTATCAGGTAAATACAGATGTTGGTATCCAGAAGAAACATTACAAACCATTCCGTTCCTGTATGGGCGGCTGGTTTCTGCCGTCTTTCATGAAATCATCGGTAAATTCGGTGAGACTTCTTTCCAGGGCTTCCCAGGGACTGTTTTTGGGAAAAAGAATGATGGTATTGCCGATTTTGTTGATATACAGCTCTTTTTCTGCCACCTGGTATTCTTTGGGAAGACGGATGGCCTGGCTGTTGCCACTGATAAAGACCTTGGAACTGAGCATTGTCTGCCTCCTGTTAGAAGTATATACGGACATATATACTTTGGGCAAGTAATATCGGCGCCGGTTCCACGTATCGCCATTTTTCAACTGGGATTCTTTATATGATCAGGTATCCTCACCCCCCCCAAATCTTCCATGCAGAAAACGGGGATGTTCGATGCAACCCTGCGTGGTGGCTTATTAGGGAGGGCCGTCCCCGGAGGCCGGCAGAGCGGAGCAGCCCCCGCCCGGTCCCCAGGGGGCCGTGCAGTTTGCGGTCGCGGAGGAAAGACGGAAACCCTGTCTTAAAAACCCGCCGACAGTTCCCGCAGAACCTCCAGGGCCTTCACCCCGTCGGCGCCGAAGTCCCGGGTGAAGGCCTCGACGGACAGGCGGCCCGGGTAGCGGATCTCCCGCAGGACGGCAAAAAAATCAGCCAACTCTTTCCGGGCCCGGGTGGGGAAGACCCGCCCCCGGGGGTCGGCGAAATGGCCGTGGACCAGATGGGGTCCCGCCTCCCGGATCCGGTCCAGGGATTCCTCCTCCACCGCAAAGTGGTAGTAGTCGAAGAGGAGCTTCAGGCCGGGGCTGTCCACCTGCCGCCGGAGCTCCTCCGCCTCGGGCATGGAAGTGAGGACATTGGCCTCCTTCCGGTTGTGGTACTCGACAGCCACGGTGAGCTCCGCCCGCAGAGCCTCCTGGGCGATCATCCGGGAGGCCTCCACTATCTGTTCCCAGGCCCGGTCCCGGGGAAAGCCCGCAGGGATGTTCCGGGCCCCGGAGCTGCCGAAGACCACCACCTCCGCCCCCAGGGATCGCGCCCTGGCCAGGGCCGCCCGGGTATAAGCCTTTAGCCCAGGAAGATCATAGTCGGGGCCGGTTATCCGTCTTTCGGAGGGGAAGAAATTGTTGCAGGCCTCCGCCCGGAGGCCCGAATTTTCCAGCCGCCGGGCCAGGGCCGAGAAGGCTCCGGCGTCCATCTCCATCAGATCCCGGAGGGAGAGTTCCACATAGTCGTAGCCCATCCCGGCCATCTTCTCCACCGCCTCGATGCCGACGGGGTCCTGCCGGGGACGGACCATGCAGGCGCAGATTCCCAGACGCACGGGACGCGCCCTAGGGTTCCAGGATGACCTTGTACAGGGGCTCCTTCCCCGCCAGCAGCTTGTCGAACCAGATCTGCCCCTCCTCCAGGGGGACCACCCTGCTGATGTAGGGGGCCACATCGATGCGGCCCGAGCCGATCATGTCCACGCAGTCCTGGTACTCCCCCGAGGAGGCGCAGGAGCCGTAGACGTCGATCTCCCGGGTCACGATGCTCTGCAGGCCGATGGGAACCGTGGGGGCCAGGTTGCCGATGAGGACCAGCCGGCCCCCCTTGCGGACCATGGCCAGGGCGTCGTTGACGGTCTTGTCCAGGCCCACCGCCTCGAAGACCGCGTCGGCCCCCTCGCCCCCGGTGAGGCCCCGCACCACATCCAGGGCCTTCTCCTTGGCGGGGTTCACCACCACATCGGCTCCCACCTTCCGGGCCATCTCCAGCCGGGCCTCGTTCAGGTCCACCGCCACCAGGGTTCCGCAGCCGTTGAGCCTGGCGCACTGGATGGCCATGAGGCCGATGATGCCGCAGCCCACCACCACCACCTTGTCGTTGATCCGCAGGCGCCCCCGGTTGACGGCGTGGAGGGAGATGGACAGGGGCTCGATGAGGGCCCCCTGGTGGTAGCTCACCGTGTCGGGGAGCTTGAAGATGATGTGCTCCGGCACGGTGAGGTACTCCGCCATGGCGCCGTGGCGCCGGTATTCCCCGGTGGAAACTCCCAGGACCATCCGGTTGGAGCAGAGGTTGATCCTTCCCTGGAGGCAGTAATGGCACCGGTTGCAGTAGACCGTGGAATCGAAGGTGATCCGATCTCCCACCGTGAATTTTGTGATCTCCTTCCCCACCTCCACGATCTGTCCCGTGGCTTCATGGCCCATGATGATGGGGGGCTGCCTCCGGCCGGTCTGCCCCGTCATGCCGTGGACATCGCTGCCGCAGATGCCGCAGGCCTTCACCCGCAGAAGGACCTCTTTCGGGCCCGGAACGGGCTTGGGCACATCCTGTATTTCGAATCTGTTCGGCGCGGTGTGGACAAGGGCTTTCATCGGGGGCCTCCATGCTGGGATTTTATGGTGACATCGTCCCCGGAATAGTAAACCCCGGAGGGGAAAAATGCAACGTCCCGGCGGGATCGGATTTCTCCGGCTCCCGGGTTTTCCACCACCGCGCCGGCTTTCCCGGCCGCCCCGGAGGGGGGGGCCGGCTGTCCTGGAGGGGGGGCCGGCTGTCCCCGGAAGGGCGCCGGCCTCGACGGAACCGGCGTTTGACATTTTTCCCGAATTCTTTGTACTATGGGCCGTTCTTTGATTAAATTGTAGGGAACCATCACCAATCACAGACACGACTCTGTCTTTCAAGGAGGTAGTTCGTGATAGAGGCTACGAACCTGGTCAAACGCTATGGCCCCCACACGGCGGTGGACAACGCGAGTTTCACGATCGAAAGGGGAGAGATCGTGGGTTTTCTGGGCCCCAACGGGGCGGGAAAATCCACCACCATGAACATCCTGTCCGGCTACCTCTCCTCCACCGAGGGGACGGTCACGGTGGACGGGATGAACATCCTGGAACATCCCATGGAGGCCAAGAAGAAGATCGGTTACCTTCCGGAAAATCCGCCCCTGTACCCGGAAATGACGGTCCGGGAGTACCTCCGCTTCGCCGGAGAGATCAAGAAGGTCCCCTCAGAGGAGCTTCCCTCCCGGATGGAACGCATCATGCAGACCGTGGGCATCCAGGATGTGGCGGGGAGGCTGATCCGCAACCTGTCCAAGGGCTACAAACAGCGGGTCGGCCTGGCCCAGGCGATGATCGGGGATCCGGAAATCCTCATCCTCGACGAACCCACCGCGGGCCTGGACCCCAAGCAGATCCTGGAGATCCGGGACCTGATCATCTCCCTCGGCAGGGATCACACCGTCATCCTGAGTTCCCACATCCTGCCGGAGGTCAGCGCGGTCTGCCGCCGGATCCTGATCATCAACGACGGCCGGATCGTCGCCGACGACACTCCGGAGAATCTCGCCCATCGGCTGCTGGGGGGCAGCCATGTCCTCCTCCGGGTGGAAGGCCCCCGGGAGAGGGTGGAAGAGGCCCTGCGGGCCGTTCCCGCGGTCCGGAACGTGGAGTTCCAGGAACCCCAGGAACCGGGCACCGTGGAGGCGGTGGCGGAAGCGGAGAAGGACCGGGACATCCGGCGGGACGTCTTCCGCGCCATGAGCGGGGCGGGGCTGCCGGTTCTGATGATGCGGGCCCTAGACATGAGTCTGGAGGAGATCTTCCTGCATCTGACCACCAAAGAAGAGGAGGCGGCAACGACATGATGGCCATTCTGAAACGCGAGCTGAAAAGCTATTTCCTCACCCCCATCGGCTACCTCTACATGGGTTTCTTCCTGCTGGTGGCGGGGGTGTTTTTTACCTTCGGGAACCTGCTGCCCCGGAGTTCCTACTTCACCAGCTTTCTGAGTGGGGTGCTCTTCGTCTACCTCTTCGCCATCCCCCTGCTGACGATGCGGCTCTTCTCCGAGGAGAGGCGGCAGAGGACCGACCAGCTCCTTCTGACCAGCCCCGTTTCCATCCCCGAAATCGTGCTGGGCAAGTTTCTCGCCGCATATGCGGTGTACCTGCTGACTCTGGCGGTGACGGTGATGTACGCCCTGGTGGTGGGGATCCACGGGGACCTGGCGGTCTGGGAGACCCTGGGGAGCTACATCGGCTTCATCCTGCTGGGGGCCTCCTACATCTCCGTGGGGGTCTTCGTCTCCGCGGGCACGGAAAACCAGCTGACCTCGGCCCTGGTGAGTTTTTTCTCCCTGCTCATCATCTGGCTCATCGACCCCATCAGCCAGGCCGTCCCCTCGGACCTGGCGGCGGGCATCGTTTCCGCGGCGGTCCTGGTGGGGGCCGTCTGCGGCTACCTCTACATCAACACCCGGAACCGCTATCTCGCCGCCGGGGCCGCCTTCCTCGGGGCGCTGATCATCGCGGCGCTGTACTTTGTGGACAAGGGCGTTTACATCGGGTTCATCCGGAAGTTTCTGGGCTGGTTTTCCCTGAACAAACGCTACGAGAGCTTTTCCATGGGGATCCTGAAAATCGATTCCCTGGTCTACTACGTTTCCTTCAGCGGCCTGTTCCTGTTTCTGACGGTGCGGCTCATCGAAAAACGGCGCTGGAATTAAGGGAGGACCTTCGTGAAACTCAAAATAAATTTCCTGGAATCGCTGGATACCCGGCGCGTGAAATACGGGGGCTACGCCGCGGTGCTGACCCTGGCGGCCATCGTCGGCCTGGTCCTGCTCAACCTCATCTTCCAGCAGTTCGCCCCCCAGTTCGACCTCACCCAGAACAAGCTATTCTCCCTGTCGGACCAGTCCCTGCAGGTGCTGGACAAGCTGGAGGCCCCTGTGACCGTTTACGGTCTCTGGGAGCCCGGCAAGGAATCCCGGCAGATCAAGGAGGTGCTGGACAGGTACGCCGCCCGGAGCCGGAACTTCCGGCTGGACATCGTCGATCCCGACAGGAACCCGGGACTGGTGGCGAAATACGACAAGACCGGCCGGGGAATCGAGAAGGGGTCCCTGATCGTTGAGGGGGCCAAGGGCGTCCGGGTCATCCGCACGGCGGACATGTACGACATCAACTACCTGAACCCCCAGAACCCCCAGATAACGGGCTTCTCGGTGGAGAAGCGGATCACCGACGCCCTCCTCTATGTGGGCTCCGGCTCCACCCCGGTGATCTATGAAATCACCGGCCACAAGGAGACCTCCCTCATCGACCTGATGATGAAGGAGACGGTGGAGCGGGAAAACTACGAGCTGAAACAGCTCAACCTGATGCAGTCCGATATCCCCGGGGACGCTTCGGCTCTGGTCATCAACAGCCCCAAATCCGACTACGACCCGGCGGAAACGAAAAAAATCCTGGGCTACCTGGAAAAGGGGGGCCGGCTCCTGGCGGCGGTGGATTTCCGCACCGGTCTGGCCCGGAACCTGAACGACATGCTCTCCAGCTACGGCCTGAAGTTCGATTTCGGCCTGGTGGTGGAGATGAACAAGAACTTCAACACCGGAAACCCCTTCCATGTGATCCCCAGTTTCGGGTCCCACGCGATCACCGCCCCCCTGCAGGAGCGGAACACTCCGGCCA
>JAKQWJ010000069.1 GCA_029562045.1 Spirochaetota bacterium
GTCTGCCCCAGGGGTATGTGGACATCTTTCTCGGGTTCATCCCCGGATCCATCGGGGAGGTCAGCGCCCTGCTGCTTCTGGCGGGCACCGTGGCGCTGCTGGCCCGGCGGGTCATCGACCCCGAGATACCCGCCTCCTACTTCGGGGCTTTCGCCCTCCTGGTCTGGGTCTTCGGCGGACTCCCCTTCGGGGGAGAGTATTTCACCGGAGATATCCTGTTTCATCTGTTCACCGGGGGTCTGATGCTGGGGGTCTTCTACATGGCCACCGATACGGTCACATCCCCCCTGACGCGCCGGGGACGGATCCTGTACGGAGCCGGGGCGGGATGCCTGACCTTCCTGTTCCGGGTATACGGCTCCTATCCTGAGGGGGTCTCCTTCGCCATTATAATGATGAATATCTTCGTGCCCCTGATCAACCAATTCACCGGGCCCGTCCGGTACGGGGCCGGGAAGGAGACCGCGCCATGAACCGAGCCGTCGCGGATGGGGGAAAACTCGCCCTGATCTGTCTGGTATCAGCCCTGGTCCTGGGAGTGGCACACACTCTGACCGCGCCGACTGCAGCGGCCGCCGCCACCGAAGGTCTCCGCCGGGATCTGGCCCGGATGGCCGGCTCCGGGTCGGTGGACCGGGAATCCACCGAAGGGGTCTCCGGGGCTGTCCGGGGCTTCCATGCCGTCCGGGACAAGGGGGGCAGACCGACGCTCTACATCCTTCGGCTGGCGGGCTCCGGTTACGGCGGGGATCTTCCGCTCCTGGCGGCCTACAGAACCGATGGGGAAATCCTGGACGTGGTCCTCCGGGACAGCCGGGAGACTCCCGGAATGGGCAAGAGGGCCGAGGGACCCGGATACATGGAAGGGTTCATCGGCAGGGGGGCGGCGAAGCCGGTGCCGGTCCGTAAGGCGATGCTGTCCCGGAAAGCCCTGGACGCGGTGACGGGCTCCACAATCACGTTCATCGGAATCGGCAGGGCTCTGGAAGAAGGCGCCTCGTTCGTCCGGCGCCAGGGAGGGGTGAAATGAGTCGGCGGAATCCGGTTTTCGCCATGCTTCTGGGACTCTGTCCCGCTCTGGCGGTAACCACCCGGGTGGATAACGCCCTGGGGCTGGGTGCGGTGGTGGTTCTGGTCCTCGCCCTGTCGAGCCTTACCGTCTCCCTGCTGGGAAAACATGTCCCGGAGAATCTCCGGACACCCGCCTACATCGTCATCATCGCCTCCTATGTCACGGTGGTGGATCTTTTTCTGCGGGCCTACGCTCCGGGGCTTTCGAAGAATCTGGGAATCTTCCTTCCCCTCACGGCGGTGAACTGCCTCATCTTGGGCAGGGTCCTGATTTTCGCCCAGGACAACCCTCCCGGGGCATCCCTGGTGGACGCGATGAAATCGGGGTTCTCCTTTTTCTGCGCCCTGGTCCTCATCGCGCTGGTGAGGGAAGTCCTGGGGGCGGGAACCATCACCCTTTTCGCCGTCGGCCCGTTCCGGGGGGTCCTGGTGATACCCCTGCTGTCGGAAAACCCCGTCCGGGTATTCGGTCTCGCCGCCGGGGCCTTTCTGGTGGCGGGTTACCTGAAGGCCCTGTATGATCGTCTGGTCTCCGACGAGGAAACCGGGGAGAGAGAGTCATGAGCTATGTGGGAATCATCGTCACCTTCGTCTTTGTTCAAAATTTTGCCCTGAACCGCCTTCTGGGCATCTGTCCCTTCATCGGGGTTTCCCGGAGCCCCGGAACCTCCCTGGGTCTGGGGGTGGTCATCACCGTCGTCTCCGCCCTGTCGGCCCTGGCGGCCCGGACGGTGTACCACCAGGCGCTGCTGCCGCTGGGGCTCACCTATCTGGAGACGGTGTCCTTCGTTCTGATCGCAGTCGCTCTGGTGCGCCTTCTGGGAGAGACGGTCAGAAGAGCCTCGCCGGGGCTGCACGCGGTTTTCGGAGGCTTTCTGCCCCTGGTCACCACCAACTGCGTGGTTCTGGGGATAGCCCTGGTGGTTGTCCGGGACGGGTACGGCGCGGCGGAGAGCATCGTCGCCGGGCTGGCGGCGGGAGCCGGTTACTTCCTGGCCCTGGGGCTCATGGCGGCGCTCCGGGATTCGCTGCGCAAGGAATGGGTTCCCAAACCCTTCCGGGGGGTGTCCATCACCTTCATTTCAGCGGGACTCATGTCGCTGGCCTTCATGGCCTTCGACCGGGCGCTGCTGAAGAATCTCTTCGGTTAAGGAGAGTCCATGGCCGTCCTGTTGAACATCGTGCTGGCCCAGGCGACTCTGACCCTGCTGGGGGCGGTTTTCGGTTTCGGGCTGGGGTTTTTCCCGTCCCGGAGGAAGCCGGGCGGCTCGGTCAGGGCCGGGGATATCCTTCCGGGGCTGGACTGCGGGGTTTGCGGTTACCCGGGCTGCTCATCTTTCGGGGAGGCGCTGGAACGGGGGGAAGCCGACCCCGGTCTCTGCGCCCCCGGGGGGAAAAAAATGAAAAATGAACTGGCAAAAATCCTGGGAATCGAGATAAGCTATACACGGGAGGAGATGGTCCAGGTCCACTGCCGGGGAGGCGACGCGGAGACGAAGCGCCTTTTTCACTATTCGGGCCTAGATGACTGTCGGGCGCTCCACATGCTTTTCGGGGGGAGCAAGGCCTGCAGGTTCTCCTGCCTCGGGCAGGGGAGCTGCATCAAGGTCTGTCCCCGGGAGGCCATTGTCCGGGATCGGAACGGTGTCTTCTGGGTCGATCCCGGGAGGTGCGACCTCTGCGGCCGGTGCCTCGCCGTCTGTCCCACGGGAGTGCTCCGCAGGATTCCGAAGACGGCGGATTATTTCGTGGCCTGCAATTCCACCGACAGGGGGCAGACCACGGCGGATTACTGTTCGGTGGGCTGCACCGCCTGCCGGGCCTGCGAAAAACGATCCCCGGAGGGCGGTTTCGAGGTGGATGATCATCTGGCGCGGATAAATTATCGGCGGCGGGGGGACAGGAACGGGGCCGTCCTGGCCTGCGATCCGAAGTGCATCGTCTCCAACGGCGCTCCTCCGGCCATGGGAAAAAATGCCAAAACTTAAGCTCATCATCGGAACATACAATTCCATCTCCATCGGCCTCACCGAGGCGGAAACCGAAACCCTCTATCAGAACGCGTTCAAGCCCCTTCTGGGTCTCATGTACACCTTTCCCGAACTCTCCTTCACCCTCCAGTACTCCGGCACCCTGCTGGCCTGGCTGGACAAGAGGCACCCGGAGTTCACCGATGTCCTGTCGGAGATGGCGGCCCGTAAACAGATCGAACTTCTGGGAGGCGCTTTTCACGACCCCATTCTGACGGTCATTCCCCGGTCCGACCGGCTGGGACAGATCGAGAACATGACCACCTACCTCCGCAAGCGCTTCGGCCGCCGGCCCCGGGGGGGCTGGCTGGCGGAAACCGAGTGGGAGCCGTCCCTGGTCTCGACCCTGGGCACCTGCGGCATGGATTACATCTTCCTGGGGGAGAACCATTTCCGCTCCGCGGGAATCCCCCCGGCGGACAGCTTCGCACCCTGCATCACCGAGGATCAGGGAAAGACGATCACGGTGTTTCCTCTCTTCGAGGATCTCTCCCGCCGTTTCTGCCCTCCCGAGCCGGAGGAGATGCTGGCCTCGTTGCGGGCCCTGGTGTCCCACCGGGAGGAGCGGCTGGTGACGGTTCTGATAGACGGCGCGCTGCTGGGGGAAGGACCCGGAAGCCGGGCCGCCTGCTTCGACGACAAGAGGATCGAACACCTGTTCCGGCTGCTCCGGGACGCGGGAGACTGGCTGGAAACCATTCAGCCCGGCCGGCATCTTCGGCAATCCCTTCCCCGGCGCAAGGCCTACTTTCCCAGCGGGTCCCGGGGGGACCTTCTATCCCTGGCGCTGCCGCCGGAGCAGTGGACGGACTACACCGAAGCGCGGAAGATCCTGAAAAACCACGACAAGGCGCCGAATATCCTGTCCTGCAACGGCTTCTTCCGCCGTTTTCTGACCCGTTACCCCGAGAGCAACTTCCTGTACGCCAAGATGCAGTACACCCACATTCTGGTGAATCAGATCAGGGGCGACAAGTACCGCAAGGCTTCGGCGCTGGAGGAGCTCTGGAAGGGGCAGAACGGCGCGGCTTACTGGCCGGCGCCGGCGGGGGGAATCTACGACAACGCCCTCCGGAAGTCCGCCTATGCGTCCCTCATCAGCGCCGAGAAGGTGACCCGGGAGAGGGGCGTCTTCATCCCCTCCATTGTGACCGCGGATTTCGACATGGATCTGCGGACCGAGTATCTGTACCAGGGAAACGAGATGAACGCGTACATCCACACCCTGGGGGGCCAGCTCTTCGAACTGGATTTTCTGCCGGTTTCCTGGAACTACCTGGACACCATGGCCCGGTACCGGGAGGTCTTCCACGGGCCCGGCGGGGACCCCCGGAGTTTCGACAGCTACTCCCGCCGATCCTTCATCGATCATGTCATCCCCCCCGGGGTGACCATCGACGACTTCGACGCCTCCGGCGCCGCGCCGGACTGGTCCTTCGTGGACGCCCCCTTCGACGTGATCAAATGCGACCGGGAGCACAGCGAGCTGGTCCTGGAACACTGCGGCCCCCCCGGGGGGAGTGGAGGCTTCCCCCTGAAGATCGTCAAGAAGTACATCTTTAAAAGGGCCTCCATCAATCTCTACTACACCGTGAAGAACCCCGGGCCCGATCCGGTCTCCCTGATCTTTGCCTCGGAGATAAACCTTTCCTTTCCGTCGAAGGATGTGGACGCCCTGCGGATCTACCGGCCCGGGGAGGGGGAAAGCGTCCCCTTGAGTCCGGAAAAGATGGATCTGGGGGAAACCTCCGGGCTGCTCTTCGAGGATGTCCGCAACGAAGCCGCCATCAGTTTCTCCACCCTGGAGCCCGCCGAGGTCTGGAGCATGCCGGTGGAAACCCTGTCTCCGGGGCGGGAGGGTCTCAGGAAGATCTACCAGTCCTCCTGCCTTCTCGCCCGATGGAAGCTCGTTCTGGATCCCCAGGAGTCCTGGGAAAACCGGCTGAATCTCAAAATGGATCTGCTTTAGCTCCGGTCTGGCCCGCCGCGGAAGAAATGGGCGGCCGCCGCGCCCCTGGAGGAGCCGTTTCTGCAAGGACACCATGTACGCCCCCATGGAGGCGGCCGCCGCGCCCCTGGGGGGGCCGCCCCTGCGGGAGCCGCCCCGGGCGGATCCTGCAGGGGCGGCGTCAGGAAGGATCCGCCGCGAGCCGCAGTCGCAGGAGTATCTCGTCCAGCCAGGGGGTCACGTCCGGATAAAACCGGTCGCGCACCAGCAGGAACTCCAGAAAACTCTCCCGGAAGCGGTTCTGCCGGAAGTAGGTCTGGGCCCGGTAGAAGCCCGCCCGGGCCCGGGCTTCCGCCGACGGGTTCAGAACCCGGTAGTGGTCCAGAAGCTTCTCCGTTTCCGCCCATTTTCCTTCCCGGAAAGGGCCGTCCAGGATGGTTTTCAGCGTGTAATCTTCCCGGGCCGGGCCGGGGGTCCGGTCCGCTTCCAGGATCTGCGAACCCAGGGGACGGGGGGCCGGCTTCCAGGTTCTCCGCGCCGCCCGCGCCGCCGCCTCCGCCGCCTGCGGCTGGATGGTCCGGGGGGACGGAAACGACGGCCTTTCGGGAAGGTCCCCCTCGGCGGACACCTTCCGGGTCAGGATGAGATAGGGCAGGGGCAGGGGCCGGGGGGAAGGGGCCGCCGGGGGACCGGCGGAAATTACCGGAGGCGGGGCTGCGGTTTTCCGGGGGTCTCCGGAGACCTGCGAAGGCGGGACCTCACCCAAGAGGGGCGGGCTTTCCCGCGGCGGGACCGTAATCTCCGACGGAAGGCCGTTTTTCAGGGGAATTTCCGCCCCCTCCACGGTGGCGTTTGACCCGGGCGCCAGGACCGCGCCGCCGGATTCCCCCAGCTCCGCGTCCAGCACCGCATAGTAGTAGGGGATGCCGGGCACGGGATAATCCGTCCACCGGGTTTCCGAACTCTTCAGCCGGGCCGCGGGCTTCAAGGTTCCCAGCCGCTCCCGGGTCAGAATGGGGGAGGTGCTCCGGTAGGTCAGGAGTTCCCGGTCCGCCCGGTCGGCGGAAAATTCCACCTGTATGCCGTCCCCATCGGCCCGGGCCCGCAGCCGGGACACCACCGCCGCCAGCTTCGCCGGGGGCAGGGTGGACAGCACCGGAACCGCCTTGCTGGAGGTGTTCTGGAAGGGCGTGAAGGTTTCGAAAACCTTTCCCCCCGTCTCGGCGAGCACCGCGTAGTGGTACCTCCCCGGCCGGCTCGGAGCGTCGATGTAATACTCCACCCCCGGAGCCACCCGGGCCACCCGCTCCGCGTCCCTGAAACTCTCCTCCCGGATTTCCCGGGTGTGCCGGTATATCACGTACCCCTCCGCCGGGTCCGCCGCATCCTTCCAGGAAATTTTGACCTCCGGGCCCCGGACCGCAGTCCTGAGCCGGGAGACGAAGGGGGCGTAGGCCCCGGTCTGGGGGTGCAGCGCCGCGACGACCATGGGGCCTGCCAGGATGAGCAGGACGAGTTTCTTCTTCATACCATTCATGATAATCGGCCGTTTCTCCCCCCGTCCATAGGGAGGGCGCATTGTTTTTCCGCTATTTTTTCGGTACCATGAAAGAGAAACGGGAGGACACGGTGAACGAAGATTTGGGAAGACTCATAGCCGACCTGGACGAGGAGATACTGGATACCTGGAGGCATCTTTGACTCGGAGAAAATCCGGGTCGATATCCAGGATCTGGAGAGGGAATCCGCAGACCCGGAGTTCTGGCATGACCGGGAGAAGGCGGAGCGCTCCCTTACCCGGCTGAAGCGGCTCAAGGAAAAAATCGAGCCCTGGGAGAAGCTCGTCGCCTCCATGGCGGATCTGAAGGAACTCTACGCGCTGGCGGAGGAGGAGAAGGACGCGGCGCTGCTGGGGGATATCGAAAAGAGCCGGGAAAAGAACGCCGCCCTCTACGGCCGGCTGCGGATCCTGGAACTCCTGGGGGACGAGATGGACCCGGGTCCCGCTTTTCTTACCATCCATTCCGGAGCGGGAGGCCAGGAGGCCTGCGACTGGACGGGCATGCTGCTGCGGATGTACACCCGATGGGCGGACCGGCGGGGGTTTCAGGCCGAAATCCTGGATATCCAGGAAGCCGAGGGAGGGGTCAAATCGGCGACCCTGCAGATCATGGGGGAGTATGCCTATGGCTTCCTGAAGGGGGAGACGGGCATTCACCGGCTGGTGCGGATCTCACCCTTCGATTCCAACGCCCGACGGCACACCTCCTTCGCGTCGGTCTACGCGACCCCGATCGTCGACGACGAGATCGACGTGGAGGTCCGGCCGGAAGACATCCGGGTGGATACCTACCGCTCCTCCGGCGCCGGGGGGCAGCACGTCAACAAGACCGATTCGGCGGTGCGGATAACCCATTACCCCACGGGCATCGTGGTGCAGTGCCAGAACGAAAGAAGCCAGATAAAAAACCGGTCCACGGCGATGAAGATCCTCAAATCCCGGCTCTATGACTATTACCGGGAGGAGCGGGACCGGGAGAATGCGGAAAAGGCGGTGGAGAAGAAGGAGATTGCCTGGGGCAACCAGATCCGGTCCTATGTCTTTCACCCCTATAACCTGGTCAAGGACCACCGGACGAAGCACGAGAGCGGGAACGTCCATGCGGTGATGGACGGGGAAATCGACGAGTTCATCGAGGAGTACCTTCGGTTCAACTGGAGGGTGGGAAACAGGGCCTGAGGATGGGGGGAAAAAGACCGCCCCTTTCGGGGCTGATCCTGATCGCTTTTCTCGCCGTCTCCCCGGCGCCGGCCCAGACGGTTCCCCCGCCGCCGCCGGGATCTTCCGAAGGCTCAGGCGCCGCGGAGGTCTTCCCTCCCCGGGACGAGGCGGAAAAAGCCCTGCTGGGGGTCGCCCGGTTCGAACTTTCGGGAGAGGCTGTCCCCGACACCTACCTGGGGGACAACATAGCCCGGCTGCTGGCGGAGAAGATCGCGGAGATCCCGGCCCATTACGTGGGGGACCCGGAGAGGGATGCCCTGGCGGCCGCAGCCGTGGCGGCCGCCAGGCGGACGGTTCTGATGTCCCTGGACGATCTGCAGAGCCGCCGGAGCGCCCTTCTTTTTTCCGGATCCCTCCCCCACCGGGAGCCCGCGGGGCGGGCATCTCTGGAGGCGTCCATCGAGGCCGCCCGGATGAAGCTCCGGGATCTGGACCTCCTGAATCCCCGGGACGTGGCGGTGCGCCGGGAGAGGATGCTCGTTTTTTCCGCCCCCAAGGGGGAGGGGGAACTGCTCCTGCCCCCGGCGATCCATCCGCCCCGGGCGGCGGAGCGGGCGGGAGTGGATTACCTGGTGCACGGAACCGTGGACGCGGAGACGGAAGATTTTTTCACCGCCACGGCCTATCTGTACGGAACATTCTCCGGACTGACCCTCGGTTCCGCCCGGGCCACCGGCTCCCGGGGAGATACGGACCGGGTCGCCGCGGACCTGTTCCGCGGCCTGGCCACGGCGGTGGCGGGGAGGGCATGGGCCTTCCTCCGGGTGAGCGCGGAACCGGAGGACGCGGAGGTCTTCGCCGACGATGTCCTCATCGGCATCGGAGAAGGGCGGCTGGCCTTTGTGGCGCCCGGAGCCTACCAGATCCGGGTGGCCGCTCCGGGGCACCATTCCCGGGAGGAGACCCTGGAGCTGGCCCCCTTCGCGGTGGAGGAGAGGCGTGTGGAACTGACTCCCATGGACCCCGCCCTCCTGCGGGTGGATTCCGATCCCCCGGGCGCGGCGGCCTATCTGGGAGCTCTCCGGATGGGTTCGACGCCGCTGGATCTCTCCGGCGACGGGCCTTCCCAGATCCTCCGGCTGGAGGCGCAGGGCCACAAGTCCCTGGCCCTGGTTTTCCCTCCCCGGGCCTCATCGTCCCGGGCCTCATCGGCCCGGGACGATGAGGCCCGAGCTGAGGCATCCCGGGACGCCTCAGCCCGGGACGGCGATCCGGGACCCTACCGGCTGCCCCGGGACCTCTTCCCCTGGAAGGAACGCATCGAGTCGAAGAGGAAAAGTTTCTACCGGGCCTTCGGCTGGTTCGTGCTGAGCGTGCCGGCGCCCGTTCTGTTGAACGGGCTCTACCAAAACCGGGTCTTCGGGTATCTGCAGTACCTCTCCGGGCCCTCCCCCGACCCCCGGGTCGCCCGGGGGATGGCGGAAAAGGCGGACTTTCTGTATCATGCCTACTTCGGAAGCCTGTTCATCAGCGGTTCCCTTCTGGTGAACGCGGTCCAGAAACTGTTCGATTACATCCACACCGGGGAAGAGTCGCAGCGCCACCCCGAGAGGTGGCGAAAGGATTGATGACGGGATGTTGAGGAGCCTGGGAGACAAACTGAAGGAGCTTTTCAGCCGGGACGCCGGAGCAGGGGAGTTTTTCGAGGATCTGGAGGATCTTCTCATCGAGGCCGATGTGGGCGCGGTCCCGGCAGGGGCCATCGTCGCCTCCCTTCGGGAGGAGTCCCGCAAAAAAGGAGCCCGGACCCGGGAGGCCATTCTCCCGCTGCTACGGACCCTGCTGGGGGAGTACGTCGTCTTCCGGCCCCTGGAGGTGGACCCGGACCGGCTCAATGTCTTCCTGGTCCTGGGGGTCAACGGGGTGGGCAAGACCACCACCATAGCGAAGCTGGCGGACTACTACCGCCGGGAGAAGGGCGTCCGGGATATCGTTCTCGCCGCGGGGGACACTTTCCGGGCCGGGGCCATCGAGCAGCTGGAGCTGCACGGGAGCCGGCTGGGGCTGCGGGTGGTGGGGCAGGATCCGGGGGCGGACCCCGGGGCGGTGATCTTCGATGCCGTGGAGAGCGCCGCCGCCCGGGGAGACCGGCTGGTCCTGGCGGACACTGCGGGCCGGCTGCACAACAAGAGCCACCTGGTGCGGGAGCTGCAAAAAATCGACAGGATCGTCCGGGGAAGGATCGGGGACGGGGTCTACCGGAAAATCCTTGTGCTGGACGCGGTGACGGGGCAGAACGGCCTGCGGCAGGCGGAGATCTTCCACGAGGCGGTGGGGGTGGATTCCATCGTGCTGGCGAAATTCGACGGCACCGCCAGGGGCGGGGTGGTGGTGGCCATATCCCGGGAACTGGGCATCCCCATATCCTTCCTGGGCGTCGGAGAAAAGCCGGGGGACCTGGTCCCCGCCGGACGGGACGTTTATATCGAAAACCTCCTCGGAGGACTATGAGACCCGCGGCCCGGATGGGCGCCATCCGTCCGCGGGCGGCCGCGTCGCCGCGGTCGGCACTCCCCAGGATGACGCCCGCCGCCAGGATGGGCGCCCTCTGCCTGCTGGCGGCCGCCTGCGCCTCCGCGCCGATATTCCCCCAGACACTCCGTTACGCCTCCAACAGCGCCGGGATGGCCCTGGGGGAACCGCTGGAACCGGACCGGCCCTCCGGCGCCGGGTTCACTCTGAGCGTGGAAAGCTCTCCGGGGGAGGAGGTCCGCCGTCTCCGGGACGCCCGGGGGGTGGAGGTGAAGCGCTGGGAGCGGGTCTTCTCCCCCACCGGAGAGCTGACGGAGGAAACCGTCCGGGACGGGGAGGAGATCGATGCGGTTCGGCGCTACTTCGCCTCGGGCCTGCTGAAAGAGGAACTGGTTTACCGGGAAGGCCGGCCGGTGGGCCGGTTTCTCTTCGAGTACGGGGAGAACCGGCCCGGCGCGGTGCGCTTCTCCCGACCCGATGGGGAGGATGGGTATCGGGACGATTACCTCTTTCTTCCCACCGGGGAGTTCCGGGGGGTCCAAAGACACTTCGCCGACGGAAAAATCTACACCTCCCTGTTCACCACCCTGGAGGGGCTTCCGTGGGAGGAATGGCACTCCTACCAGGGGACGGAGATCTTCTTCCGATACGACCGGCGGGGCGGCCTTCTGTTCCAGGAGGAACGGCGGGACGGAAAAATCCGGGAGCGGGTGGATTTCCTGTATGCCCCCGACCCGCCCCACCGCCTGACGGAGAGGGTCGCCCGGGACCTTTCGGCGGACCGGGAGACCCGGCTCCTCTACGACCGGGAGGGGCGGCCGGAGAGGGAAACCCTGCTGGAGAGGGGCGAGCGGGTGGCTGTGACTCTCTTCACCTACCGGGAGGGCCGTCTGGCCCGGAAGGAAAGACGGCACCGGGGAGGGGTGCAGCTCTGGGAGTACCGGCACGACGATAGGGGAAACCTGACGGCGGAGTATTACACCCGGAACCGGGAACTGAAAAAGGCCGTCCTGTACAATCCCCCCCCGGACCGCTCCCGGGTCGAGGAGTTTTACAAGGAGGGGCAGGTCTTCCTCCGGGTCCACTACCGGGACGGGGAAGAGACGCGGCGGGAGCCGGTGGGGGGCGGAGAAGAATGACGGAACGGTTCTGGGTGCTCCTCGTGGCGGCCCGGTATTTCCGCAGCCGCCGGAAGGAGAGGGGGAACGCGGCGACGCTGCTGTCCACCGCCGGCATCGCCGTGGGGGTGATGACCCTGATCGCGGTGCTGTCGGTGATGAACGGCCTGCAGCTCACCACCATCGACGCCATCCTGGAGCTGGACTCCTACCATATCCGGATCGAAGGCTCCCGGGAGCCCGTTGCGAAAATCCTGCGGAGCCTGCGCTCCACCCCGGGAGTGCGGGCGGCCTTTCCCTTCGCAGAGGTGCAGACCCTGGCCCGGGGCCGTTATCCCGATCCCCTGGTCTGCGTCCTCCGGGCCCTGCCGGAAGACATCGCGGCCCTGGATCCCGACCTCCGGAAAAGGCTGACCATGGTGGACGGGGATTTCGATCTGCGAAGCCCGGGATCGGTGGTGCTGGGCTCCGAACTGGCCCGGTTCCTCGGTGTGGGGGCCGGCGGGGAGGTGAGCCTGCTGAATCTGGCGGGGGCGGACTTCGGGGACCTGCGGCCGGAGAACCTGTCTTTCCGTGTCGCCGGAGTTTTCAAGAGCGGATACTACGAATACGATCTGGGCTGGGGTTTCGTTTCCCTGAAAAATGCCGGGACCTTTCTGGACGGAGGCCCGGGGTCCATGGTGGGGGTGAAACTGCGGAACCGATTCTCCGATGCGGCGGTCCTGGGGGCGGCGGAGGCGGCGG
>JAKQWJ010000182.1 GCA_029562045.1 Spirochaetota bacterium
CTGGAGTACCTTACCCTGGAGCGGAAGGCCTCCACCCTGTCCGGCGGCGAGGCCCAGCGCATCCGGCTGGCCACCCAGATCGGCTCCTCCCTGGTGGGGGTGCTGTACATTCTGGACGAACCCACCGTGGGCCTGCACCAGCGGGACAATCTGCGCCTCATCGACACCCTGAAACGGCTCCGGGACATGGGAAACACCCTCATCGTGGTGGAGCACGACGAGCAGACCCTGCGCACCGCCGATTACATCGTGGACCTGGGGCCCGGAGCGGGAGTCCACGGGGGGCGGGTGGTGGCCCAGGGGCCGCTGGAGGACATCCTCCGCTCCGAAGAAAGCCTCACCGGACGGTACCTCCGGGGCTCCCTGACCATCGAAACCCGAAAGAAAAAGCGGGAGGGAAACGGCGGAATCCTGAAGCTTTTCGGCGCCGGGGAGAACAATCTGAAAAACATCGACCCGGAGTTTCCGCTGGGGAAGTTCATCGTCCTCACCGGCGTGTCCGGGTCGGGAAAGTCGTCGCTGCTGACCCAGCTGCTGTATCCCATCCTGTCCAACCGTCTCAACGGCACCAGGCTGCGGGAAGGGGCCTATCGCCGGATCGAAGGGCTGGAGCATCTGGACAAGGTCATCAACATCGACCAGAGCCCCATCGGCCGGACTCCCCGATCGAATCCCGCCACCTACAGCGGCCTTTTTTCCCCCATCCGGGAACTCTTCGCCCAGCTGCCGGAGTCCCGGGCCCGGGGCTACAGGGCCGGGAGGTTCTCCTTCAACATCTCCGGCGGGAGGTGCGAGAACTGCCGGGGGGACGGGACCATCAGGATCGAGATGCACTTCCTGCCCGACGTGTACATCACCTGCGATGTCTGCGGCGGCCGGCGCTTCAACCGGGAGACCCTGGACATCCGGTACAAGGGCAAAAACATCCACGACGTTCTGGAAATGACCGTGGACGAGGCCCGGGATTTCTTCTCCGCCGTGCCCCGGGCCAGGAGCAAGCTGGAAACCCTGAGCGCCGTGGGGCTGGGTTACATAAAGCTGGGGCAATCGGCTCTGACATTCTCCGGCGGCGAGGCCCAGCGCATCAAGCTCGCCTCGGAGCTGTCGAAGCGGGCCACGGGCTCCACCTTTTACATTCTGGACGAGCCCACCACGGGGCTGCACTTCGCCGATGTCAAGGTCCTTCTGGAGGTCCTGCAGCGGCTGGTGGACAAGGGCAACACGGTGGTCCTGATCGAACACAACATGGATGTGATCAAGCAGGCGGACTGGGTCATCGATCTCGGTCCCGAGGGGGGGGAGGGGGGGGGCGAGATCGTGGCGGCGGGCGTCCCCGGGGAGATCGCGGCCTGCGCCGCGTCCCATACCGGCCGTTTTCTGCGTGAGGTTTTCGAGGGGCGGGCTTGAAAGCGGGGGGCGTGGCGGCGGCTATCCTGATGGGCGTCCTTCTTCTCCCCTTTTCCGTCCCGGGGGAGGAGGCGTCCCGGATCTTCGCCGAATCGCTCCCCATGGAGGTCCGCGCCTCCTCCTACCAGGAACTGGCGGACTGGTGCCGGCGGCTGGGGCTCTCGTCCCAGGGTTCCCGGTCGGATCTGGAAAAACGGCTCTACGATCATTACGGCCTGGCGGAGCCCGCGGCTCCGGGGCGGGACGAAACCCTGATCCGGATCGACTCTGCGGACAGCACCGAATACTTCAGCCTGCGGCAGTTCGGCGAAGACTACGTGCGCCTGGCGGGAGGCGTCCGGATCTCCCTCCAGGACGGCAGGAAGGGCCACACCTACACCATCCGGGCGGACCGGGTCCTCTTCAATCAGACCCTGAAACTTCTCAGCGCCGTCGGCGGGGTGGAGTACCGCATCGCCGGGGCGGGGAGGGACGAGGTTTTTTTCGGCGAGAGCCTGACCCTGAACACCGAGACCTGGGAGGGGTATTTTTTCGACGGCGCCTCTTTCCGGGACCGCACCGTGGACTCCCAGACCCTGCGCTTCCGGTTCCAGGGGGAGTTCATTTCCCGGGGGCCCCAGGACTTCGTCATCATGGAGGACGCCTGGATAAGCTCCTCCCCGGGAATCCCCGCCAACTACCGGATCAGGGCGGAGAAGGTCTGGATCATGGGGCCGGGAGAGTGGGGCATCCGGAACGCGTCCCTCTACGTGGGCCATATTCCGGTCTTCTATTTTCCCTTTTTCTATTATCCCGGGGACGAGGTGATCTTCCATCCCGTCTTCGGCTATCGCAGCCGGGAGGGAGCCTTCGTTCAGACCACCACCTACTTCCTGGGCAACAGGAAGAACGACGAACTCCCCCTGTCGTTTCTGCAGCTCACGGAGGGCGAAAAAAACGACCGGGTCAAGGAGCGGCACGGAATTTTTCTCCGGGACACCCCGGAGAAGCTGAGCCACCCCGACCGATACGTCAAGGGCCTGTTCGACCTCTACTCCCGGCTGGGGGTCTATGCCGGCGTCAGCGGCAGTCTGCCGGGGATCGCCTCTTTCGCGAACACCCTGACCTTCCACGGGGGGATCGGGGTCAGCCGGACTCTCTACTACGGCCAAAGCGGTCTGGGTTCGGAGTACAGCCCCTACTGGTCGGGGAGCGACGGGCTCCGGGACCACTGGAACAGCACCCGCATCGGCCGCCTGGATCTGCCTTTCCGCTTCGGCGGGGAAGCGAAACTCTCCGGAACCCTGGGAGGCTGGAAGGCCAACGTGTCGATGGAAACCTACTCGGACCCCTACGTCACCCAGGATTTCCTGGATCGGAAGGAACAGATCGACTGGTCCCGGCTGATGGAGGGCGTTCTGGAGGATACGCCCACGGTGATTCTGAAGGACCGGCTCACCTGGAGGGTGGACTCCTCCTATCTGCCCCAGCTTCGGGAGCTGCCGCCCCTGCTCTCGAGTTTCAGTCTGTCCCGGCTTCTGGTGTCCTTCGACTGGAGAAGCCGGGAGATCCCCCGCTTCGATCCCCAGAACCCGATGGTCCAGCTCCTGCCGGACCACGCCGTGGCGGACCCCACCCGCCGGTTCTTCTACCCCGACACGGCGACCCTGCCGGAACTGTCCCTTCAGATCGGCGGCACCCTTCTGAGTTCGGACAGGCGGCCTTCGCGGGTTCCGTCCGGGCAGCCGCCCGGGAAGCCGCCCTCCGAAGGCCCGATCCCCGGAGAGACGGCCCCCGGCGGGAAGCCTCCCGGGGACGGTCTCCGGCCCCCCTGGGAGGACCGGGAAGAAACCGTCGGCAAGGAGCCGCCGGACGAGCACCGGCTCCCCCCTCCCCGGGGGGACCTCCCTCTCCCCGCGCCCCCGGAGCCGCTGCGGTACACCGTTTCCTATCAGCTTCGCCCCCGGACCCACTATCAGCTCAAAACCGATTCCCAGAACTGGGTTCTTCCCGACGACATCCGGTACGAGGCGGCCTCCGCCACCCTGACCTTCGACAATACCGCCCAGATCCTCTATGACCTGCAGGTCTACGGTCCCCTTCTCCAGACCCGGGGGAGCCTGGGTCTGACCACCCAGTACCAGACGGTGGATTACAAAACCGACACCCTGAGCGCCGCGGAGAAAAGCAGTCTGGACCTGCAGGCCTACCGGTACCGGACCCAGAATCTCGCGCAGAACCTGGACATCACCTCCCATCCCCTGTCCAGCACCGACATGTTCAAGTCCGCCAATCTGCGCTACCTGATCCAGACTTCCCTGTACAAAAAGAGCTTCGACCACCTCGCCGGATCGGAGCCGGTGTACCGGGAGGAGTTCGCCACCTTCTCCCGGAACATGGTCACCGCCCACCGGGTTTCCCTGGACATCGCCGCCGAAACCCTGCCGGTGACGCCGAAGATCCAGATGGCCTACGTCTGTCCGCCTCTGGACGAGGTTTTTTCCCTCTCCGGCGGGCTCATCACCGGCCCCCTGTCCAGCATGGTGACCTATCAGACCAGAAATGAGGTGGGCCGCTGGCGCAGTCAGCCCCTGTCCGTGGACGAGCAGCTGAAAATCGGCGACAGCCTGGAGTTCCGCGCGGTCTACCTCCACGACTTCAACGAGGGCGTCCCTTACTCGCTGGTGACCACCACCCGGCTCGGACCCATAGGCGCCGGGTTCCAGGCCCGGTACACCGAACCCTACACCTATGCCGGCGGCGGAGGGGGCTGGATCAGGGACACGGAAAAGGCCTTCATCCCCTCCTCGGCATGGATGAGCGTGAAGTACTCTCTGAAACCGGAACCCCTGTGGAAAAACCGCCTCCTTCTGTCCGGGGACATCAAGGGGGACTGGAAGATGGATCTCATCCAGTATACCGAGTCGGAACTGGTCTTCGGTGTGGGCTTCACTTTTTCGCTGCACCGCTTTCTGGATCTGCGGCTCAGCTCCCAATCGAAAAACACCATGATGTACCAGTACTTCCCCGGTTACGCCCGGGGGGTGGGGAGGGAGTGGCGCAACCCGCTGACGGACCTGCTGCGGTCCTTCAATTTCTTCAAGACCGACGACCGCTACGCCTCCCACTTCAAGCTTTCCACCATCTCCTTCGAGGCGGTGCACCATCTGGACGACTGGGACCTGTCCCTGACCTACAGCGGGAAACCGGAACTGGTGACGGACACCGGCGGACGGAAGAACTTCATCTGGAAATCCGAGCTGGGGATAGCCTTGAGGTGGAAACCCATCCCCCAGATCAAGTCGGAGTTCCGGGTGGACTGAGCCCTCCCGGGCAGAGCCCGGGCCCCCGGCGGATCGGTCTTCCGGTCCCGGCGATTCCCGCCTCCATGGCCGGGGGCGTTTTCCCGGGGCCGGACCCCCCGAAGCCCGGGCGGCGCCCGGGAGGGGCCCGCGTCCCGGCCCCGACGGCACGTGTGCGCCGCCGCGCCGGACCGGCCATTGACAGAGGGCGGGGAATATTTCACATTATAGGAAGAGGTGTCATTGGAGAACAGGGGAACCATCATTCTGGAGGCGGGATCCATCCTTCCGGAGATCTGCGGCGTCAACGACGCCAACATCGGGGTGCTGGAAGAACTTCTGGAAACCCGGATTTTTTCCCGGGGCAACGAACTGGTCATAGAAACGGAAAATCCCGAGGTCAAAGAAAGATGTAAAAGGCTGGTGGCGGAGCTGGAAAACCAGGCCGCCGGCGGGAGAGCCCCCACGCCGGACCTCATCCGGGCGGTCCATGCCACCCTGGTGTCCGGCGACACCGGGGACATGGAACTTCTCCGGGGGGTCTCGATCAACGTGCCCGGATCCTACAACCGGATATACCCCCGAGGCCTGGCCCAGGCCCGCTATGTGAGGGCCATTCAAACAGGGAGCATGGTCTTCTCCATCGGCCCCGCCGGGACGGGAAAAACCTACCTGGCCGTCGCCTGCGCCCTGGAGGAGGTCCTCTCCCGCCGGAAGCGAAAACTGGTTCTGACCCGCCCGGTGGTGGAAGCAGGTGAGTCCCTGGGGTTTCTGCCCGGGGATCTGACGCAGAAGCTCAACCCCTATCTGCGGCCCCTCTACGACTCCATGGAGGCGATAATCCCCCACGAGGTGGTTTCCCGGCTCCAGGAAAACGGGGCCATCGAAATCTCCCCCCTGGCCTACATGAGGGGCCGGAGCCTCAGGAACTGCGTGGTCATCCTCGACGAGGCCCAGAACACCACCCGGGAGCAGATGAAAATGTTCCTGACCCGCCTGGGCGAGGACGCCAAGGCGGTGGTCACCGGGGACATCACCCAGATCGATCTTCCCAGAAAAAGCTCTTCGGGCCTCATCCACGCCGCCCGGATTCTGAAGGACATTCCGGAGATCCATTTCTCCAGCTTCGGACCCGCGGATGTGGTGCGCAACCCGCTGATAAAAAAAATCATCCGGGCCTACGAACGGGACGGCGATGAACCGCATTGATGTCTCCGTCGAAGACCTGGACCCGCCCCCAGGGCTCGAAAATGTGCCTCCTTTCTGTCATAAAATTCTCGACGCCCTCACGCTGGACAACTGGGAAGTATCCATTGTATTTTGTGGAAACGAGTTTATCCGGGAATTGAACCGCGAGTTTCGCGGGAAGGACGAACCGACGGATGTTCTGTCCTTTTCCCAGGGGGAGGGGGACGACGGTTTCCCCGCCCCGAAGGGGGAGTTCACCGTGGCCGGCGACATCGTCATTTCCCTGGACAGCCTGGAGGAGACCCGCAGGGAGTTTTCCGTCGAGCCGGGGGAAGAGATAAAAAGGCTGCTGATTCATGGTCTTCTGCATCTCGCGGGCTGGGACCACGGGGATGACGATCCCTCGGGGCCCATGCTGAGGCTGCAGGAAGAGCTTCTTCGAACTTTCGCGGAGGAACGGGTATTTTGAGTATTCGTGATTATTTTCGGAAAATCCTCGGCCCCGACGGGAACCCCGATTTCGCTTCCGTCGACGCCGGCTCTCCCGACGAAAAGGAGATGATCCTGGGCGTCCGGGAGCTTTCCTCGACCACGGTCAAGGAGGTGATGGTCCCCCGGATCGACGTGGTTTTCATCTCCCTGGACAGCCCGGTGCAGGAGGCCCTGGACAAGATCATCGATACGGGCTACTCCCGCTTTCCCGTGTACCGGGACACCATCGACAACGTGGTGGGGATGCTCTATGTGAAGGACCTCCTGATGAAGCTGGTGCTGCACAAGGAGATCCGGCTGGAGGAGATCATCCGCAAGCCCTACTTCGTCCCGGACAGCAAGAGGCTGGACTCCCTGCTCCGGGAGATGAAGCGGCGGAAGGTCCACATCGCCGTGGCGGTGGACGAATACGGCGGGGTCTCGGGCATCGTCTGTTTCGAGGACATCATCGAAGAGATCATCGGGGATATCCAGGACGAGTTCGACAACGAGAGGGAGGACATTCTGAAGATCGACGAGGGGGTATACCTCTGCGACGCCCGGGTCAATCTGTCGGACCTGAACGAGGAGCTTTCCCTGTCCATCCCCGACGACGATTTCGACACCCTGGGGGGCTTCGTATTCGAGCTGTTCGGCAAAATTCCCGTGCGCTACGAAAAAATCGAGTACAAGAACATGGAGTTCGTCATTCAGGAGATGGAAGGCCACAAGATCAAGTCCATCAAAATCGTCCTTCCCCGGAGCGCGGATCACTCCCCGGGCGGGGACGACTGAGAGCCCATGAAACGGCGCCTCCTGGCCGCTTTTCTCCTGCCGGCCCTGCTTGCGGCTTCCCCGACCCCCGGAGCGGCCCAGTCCGCGCCGCCGGAAGACCCGGTCCGGCTCTACCGTCTCGGGGCGGAGTCGGCGGCCCGGGGGGATTATTACCGGGCGCTGGAGCATTTCCGCCGGGCCCTGGACCGGAACCCTGTCTATGCCGACGCCCTGCTGGCCTGCGGTGAGATCTACTTCCTGCTGGAGGAGTTCGACCAGGCGCTGCCGCTGGCGGACCGGGCGCTGGCCCTGTCTCCGGGGAACGCCGCCGCGGGGATCCTGCGGGGCCGCATCCTGGCGGGCCTGGGGGATTACCCCGCCGCCGAGGCGGCATTCCGGACGGCGCTGGAGCGGGAACCCCACAACGTGGAGGGCCGGCTGGCCAAGGCGGAGCTGGACATACTGCGGGGAAAAAACGCCGCCGCCGCGGCGGAAATCCTGGAGACCCTGAACGCCGCGCCCAACAACCGGCGGGCCCTCCTGTCGCTGGCGGTCCTGTATCAGAACACCGGAAACCCCGCGGAGGCCCGGCGCTACTTCGAGCTGGCCCTTCGGCACCACGGCGAGGTGGTGGAAACCCAGGTTCTGGCGGGGGAGTTTTACCTGCGGGAAGGCCGGCTCCGGGAGGCGCAGCGCTGCGCCGAAGCGGCCCTGTCCATCCAGGAAGACCACGAGGGAGCCCTGATCCTGCTGGGCTCGGTCCATCTCGCCCGGAAAGATTATCAGGCGGTCTACGGTCTGATGGATCGGGTCCTGCGCCGAAACCGGCAGAACTCCTCCGCCTGGTACCTGAAGAGCATGTCCTCCCTCCGGCTGGGGCGTCCCGAGGAGACGATCCGGCTTCTGGGAAGCCTGCTGGCCCTGCGGCCGGAGGACGAGATCGCCCGGATCACTCTTGAAGACACCCTGCGGGAGCACTTCCCCATGGAAGATCCCCTGAGAAAAACGTACGCCGCCTATCATTTTCAGCGGGGAGACCGGTTCCAGGAGCGCAACCTCTTCTCCCGGGCCATGGAGGAGTACCGCCGGGGTCTTCAGGTCGATCCGTACTCCAAACCCGGCAGGATCGCCTTCTCGGACATCCTCTCCCGGCTCGGTTTCCGGGGCCGCTCCCTGAACGCCCTCGCCTTTCTGCGCAACCAGAATCTTTCCGATCCGGAGGTGGAGGAGAAGATCGAGCTGGCCGAAAGCCTGCTGGAGGACCGGGTCTCCCGGACCTGGGGCATGGACGACAGTGTCCCTGCGAAAGGGGGCTTCGCCGTGTCGGTCTTCACCGATTCCGCCTCCGGAACCACCCTCCATCAGGACTCGGAGATCTACCTGGCCCGCTATCTGGCGGACCTTCTGGTGGGCTCTCCCCGCTTCTCCCTGATAACGGACCCCCAGAAGGTGCAGCACTACGGCGCCGCCTTCCAGGAGTCCCGCCAGAGGGGAGGGGAGTACTTCATCATTCTGTCCTTCCAGGAAACCGAGCGGGAGTTCTCCGTCTCCGCGGACCTCTATCTGTCCCGTACCGGAGGCCGGATCGATTCCATCCGGATCCGCCGGGGCGGCAACGACCGCATCCAGGGCGCGCTGACCCGGCTGGCTGCTGACCTGGCGGAGAGGTTTCCGCCCCGGGGGAGGCTCCTGGGGAGGAACTTCGACAAAGGCCTGGCGAATCTGGGGAGAGTCGACGGGATAGCGGAGGGGGACCTGCTTCTCATTCTGCCGTCCCGGGAGGTCGCGCTGAAGCACGACGAGCTGCGTTTCACCTTCGATCCCCAGGAGGTCCTGGGAACGCTGCGGATCACTAAAATCGACGACACCATGTCCGAAGGGGTCATCGAAAGACGGGGCTTCTTCGACCGCATCAACCCTGGAGACGCGCTGATCCCCGGAAAGGCACCGGAACCGGAAAAAGAGAAGGCCGAAGACGGCGCGGCGCCGCCCCTCTACAAACGGATACTGCGGATACGCTAGGACACAGGCGGACGCCGCGGCGGCGGGCCGGGATTTCCGGGGCGCCGGGACCTCGGGCGCGCCCCCCGGCGGCATGGCGATCGGCGGCATGGCGATCGGCGGAAGTGCGGCCTCCGTTCCGGCTTCTCCGATGGGGGATTCCCTGCCGGACCCTTGACTAACGGACAATCCGTGATACCATGACGGCATGGCATCGGGTAGAGACATCCGTGTTCGGGACATGTCCCTGTATTTCATCCCCGTGGAAACCCGCATCCCCCTGAAGTTCGGCCCCGAGACCACCACCCATGCGGTCTGCGCCCGGGTCCGGGTCCGGGTGGAGGGGCGGGACGGGAAGACCGCCGAGGGCTGGGGGGAGACCCCCCTGAGCGTGGCCTGGGTCTGGCCCTCCCGGCTCTCCTATCAGGTCCGGCTCGCGGCCCTGGAGGATTTCACCCGGCGGCTCCTGAGCCTCTGGCGGGATTTTCCGGAATCCGGCCACCCCATGGAACTGGGGCATCTCTTCGCCACCCAGGCGCTTCCCGGGGCCATCGAGCAGTTCAATCGCCGCCGCCCCGGTCAGGACCCGCTCCCGCACCTGGCGGGGCTGGTCTGCTGCTCCCCCTTCGATCTGGCCCTCCACGACGCCTACGGCCGGATCCACGGGGTCCGCACCTACGCCACCTACAGCCGGGAGTTCATGAATCACGACCTCTCCTGGTACTACACCCCCGAATACCGTTCCCTCTTCCACGGGAAATACCCGGAGGACTTCTTCGTCCTTCCGGCCCCGGAGAGCCTGCGGGCCTGGCATCTGGTGGGGGGAAAGGACCTCCTGGACCCGTCGGAACTCACCGGAGAGGAGCCCGACGACGGCTACCCGGTGCTGCTGCGGGACTGGATCGTCCGGGACGGGCTGAAGTGCCTGAAGGTCAAACTCACCGGGGACGATCCGGAATGGGACTACCGGCGGCTGCTCCAGGTGGGGCGGATGGCCCTGGAGACGGGGGTGGACTGGCTCTCCGCGGACTTCAACTGCACCGTCCGGGACCCGGAATACGTCAATCAGATCCTGGACCGGCTCCTGGTGAACCATCCCCGGATCTACGCCCCCATCCTGTACATCGAACAGCCCTTCCCCTACGACCTGGAAACGAACCGGATCGACGCCCGCTCGGTCAGCGCCCGGAAGCCCCTGTTCATGGACGAAAGCGCCCACGACTGGCGCTTCCTGGCCCTGGGCAGGACCCTGGGCTGGACCGGGGTGGCCCTGAAGACCTGCAAGACCCAGACCGGCGCCCTCCTGAGCCTCTGCTGGGCCCGGGCCCACGGCATGACCCTGATGGTCCAGGACCTCACCAACCCCATGCTGGCCCAGATTTCCCACATCGAGCTGGCCGCCCACGCCGGGACCATCATGGGGGTGGAGACCAACTCCATGCAGTTCTACCCCGAGGCATCCCGCCCCGAGGCGGAGGTTCATCCCGGCCTGTACCGGCGGAGGGAGGGCTGCGTCCATCGGGGCAGCCTGGGGCCCACCGGCTTCGGCTACCGGGTGGAGGAAATCCTGCGGCGGCTTCCGGAACCGGAAGAGGGGTTGTAACGGCATGCGGCGGGGACTGGGAACGGTGAAAAGTCTCGGGATGCGGGTTCTGCCCTTCCTGCTGTTTCTGCTGGTCTGGCAGGGGCTGGTGACGATCTTCCAGATCAAGGTCTTCATCCTCCCGTCGCCGGTACGGACCTTCTCCCACCTTCTGGTGCCGGAGATGGCGGCCAAGTACCGATGGCCCATCCACATCCGGGCCACCTTCATCGAGATATCCCTGAGTTTCCTGGTGACCGCCGCAGCGGGGATCCTCATCGCCATCCTGATAAGCTGGTCCGAGCTGCTGAAAACCCTGATCACCCCGATCATCGTGTTCTTCAACTCTCTGCCCAAGATCGCCCTGGCCCCCCTCTTCCTGCTCTGGTTCGGCTACGGCCTGGTTCCCAACATCCTCATCGCCGTGCTGGTGGCCTTCTTTCCCGTGGTGATCAACACCTCCACGGGTCTGGAGGCGGTGGACGAGGACCTGCTGGACCTGGTGCGTTACCTTCACGCCTCGAAGCTGCAGCTTTACCTGAAGATACGGATCCCCAATTCCCTGCCCTACATCTTTTCGGGTTTCAAGATCAGCGCCACCCTCTGCGTGGTGGGGGCCATCGTCGGGGAGTTCATCGCCTCCGACAAGGGGCTGGGATACCTCCTGAAGGACGCCCAGGCCTTCATCGACACGCCCACCATGTTCGCCTGCCTGGTCCTCATCTCCATCATGGGTCTCCTCTTCTTCGCGGCCATAGCCGGCCTGCAGCGGCTGGTCATGCCCTGGGACGGGGCGGAAAACGGGGGGCGGGAATGAAGGGGCGCGGCGTTCGGTCTCTCCTGGCGGATTTCTCCCGGGGGGTCAGAAACAATTACCGGTCGGCTCTGGTGGTTCTGGGCTTTTTTCTTATCTGGGAGGCTTCGGTGGCCGTCTTTTCCGTTCCGGAGTTCATCCTTCCGTCCCCCACCAGCGCCCTGGCCCATCTCTTTCTGCCCCAGCCCGATGCCAACTACAACTGGCCCCTCCATATCCGCACCACCGTCATGGAGTTCGTCCTCAGTTTCGCCGTCACCGCCGTGGTGGGCATTCTGATGGCCCTCTTTCTGTCCTGGTCCCGCCTGGTTCGGGAACTGGCGCTGCCCCTTTTCATCTTCGTCAACAGCCTGCCCATCATCGCCATCGCCCCCATCATCCTTTTATGGATGGGCTACGGCCTGAAAACCAATGTCCTCATCGCCTTCCTGGTGGGCTTCTTTCCGGTGGTGATCAACACCACCGTGGGTCTGGCGGCGGTGGAGGAGGATCTGCTGGATCTGGTGAAGTACCTGGATGCGAGCAAGTTGCAGATTTACCTGAAGATCCGGATCCCCAACTCGCTGCCTTACATTTTTTCCGGGCTCAAGATCTGCTCCACCATGAGCGTGGTGGGGGCCATCGTCGGAGAGTTCATCGCCTCCGACCGGGGTCTGGGCTATATCATCATCAATTCCCAGTACACCATGGACACGCCGCCCATCTTCTCCGCCCTCATCGTCGTGTCCGTGGCGGGGGCTCTTCTCTACGGGGTCGTATCGTTGTGCGAGAGGCTTCTCATGCCCTGGAGGCAGGCGCAAACGACGAACAGATAAACGGATGAAACGGGAGGAAACAATGAACAAGATCGGCAAAGCACTCATGGTTCTTCTTGCCCTGGGCCTGGCGCTTTCGGCCTGGGCGGGCGGGGCGAAGGAGGAGGCGGCCCCTGCCGCGGCGACGGCCAAGCCCCTGGAGAAGGTCACCTTCCTGCTGAACTGGAAGATCACCGGCGACCACTCCCCCTACTACGTGGCCCTGAAAAAGGGCTGGTACAAGGAGGAGGGGCTGGACGTGGATGTCCTGCTGGGCCAGGGCTCGGGGTACTCCGTCCAGGTGGTGGACACCGGCAAGGCGGACATCGCCATCTCCGACGCCCCTGTCCCCATCACGAACCGGGCCCAGGGCGCCAAGGTCAAGATCATCGGCATCATCTTCGACAAGCACCCCAACTGCATGTTTTTCTGGAAGGACTCGGGGATAACCAAACCCCAGGACGTGGCGGGCAAGACCGTGGCGGTCCCCGCCACCGACGGCCACAAGGTCATGTGGCCCGCCTTCGCCAAACAGATCGGCGTGGACGCCGACAGCGTCAAGTTCGTCAACATCGAACCGGCGGCCAAGGTGTCGGCCCTGGCCTCGAAGAAGGCCGACGCGGTATTCGAGCTCTACACCGGCAAGCCTTTCATGGAAAAGGCCATCCCCCCGGACAAACTGGGCTATATCGTCTGGTCCGACTACGGCTTCAACGCCTACGCCCACTCCTACATCGCCAGCGACGCCACGGTGAAGAATAAAGGAGACATGCTGAGAAAATTCCTCAAGGCCACCTATCGGGCCTGGGATTACACCCTGAAAAACCCGAAGGAGGCCATCGACATCCTGGCGGAGTATCACCCCATCAACAAGGACGACTATGTGGCCAACCTGACGGTGGTGATGGACTTTTTCAAGACCGAACGGTACAGGAACAACGGCATCGGTTACATCGACCCGGGCCGGATGCGGGAGACCGTCGAGCTGGTGGCCAAGTACATGAACGTGAAGATGGACTTCCCGCCGGAGGATGTCTACGACGCGAGTTTCCTGCCCAGCCCGCCGTACAAGTACAACTTCTGATTTTCCACCCCGGGAGGCGGGGCGGCCCGCCTCCCGGGATCCCCGGGCCCCGCGATGGCGCGGCCCGGACCGCGCCCGGGCCCGAGACAGGACCGGAGAGAAAGGAACATCCGTGAACGATCGAAAACCGCTTCTGAGCGTCAAGGAACTGAAGAAAACATACAAGACCCGGGACGGGGAGCTGGAGGCGCTGGGGAGCGTGAGTTTCGACATCTTTCCCCGGGAATTCGTTTCCATCGTCGGCCCCTCGGGCTGCGGGAAGACGACCCTCCTGAAAGTGATCGCAGGACTCCTGTCCAAGAGCGGGGGGGATTTTTTCGTCGACAAGGACCAGTTCGACCCTTCCCGGGAGGTGGGTTTCGTCTTCCAGAAATCCCTTCTCCTCCATTGGAGGAAGGTTCTGGACAACGTCCTCCTTCCCATCGAAATTCTCCGTCTGGACAGGAACAGGTACCGCGACCGGGCGCGGGAGCTTCTGAGGCTGGTGGGGCTTGAGGGTTTCGAGAACAATTACCCCAACGAACTCTCCGGGGGGATGCAGCAGCGGGTCTCCATCGCCCGGGCCCTGATCCACGACCCCAAGCTTGTGCTGATGGACGAGCCCTTCGGCGCCCTGGACGCCATCACCCGGGAGAGGATGAACCTGGAGCTTCTGCGGATCTGGACCGAATCCAGGAAGACCATCCTTTTCGTCACCCACGGCATCAACGAGGCGGTATTCCTGTCGGACCGGATCATCGTGCTGTCCGCCCGGCCTTCCCGGATGGTCAGGACCCTGGACATCGGCCTTCCCCGGCCCCGGGTGCAGGAGGTGAGGATCTCGCCGGACTTCGGAAAATATGCCTTCGAAATATATCAGAGCCTCGAGCTGACCTGAACGGGGCCGCAGGGAGTGAATGCAGACATGACAGAAAGAAAGATTCTCGGCGTGGGGATCCGCGGGGCGGGTCAGGTGTCCTGGCAGCATCTGGAAGCCATCAAGGCCAATCCCGCCCTGCGCCTGGCGGCGGTGT
>JAKQWJ010000110.1 GCA_029562045.1 Spirochaetota bacterium
GGGACGCGGCGGGTCCTGAGGCCCGGGGGTGACCCTTCAGCCCGGGCCACCCCTCGAACCGGGCCGCCCTCGAACCAGGCCGCCCGGGGACGCGGCGGGTCCTGAGGCCCGGGGGTGACCCTTCAGCCCGGACCACCCCTCGAACCAGGCCGCCCCTCTGCGGGGTCGCAGAAAAAGGTGGAAGTCCCGGGCCTTCCGGGGCTATACTGTACGGAATGAGACACGTCGAATACATAGCCGACCTGGAAGAACGCATCCATGCCGGGGGACCGGTGCTGATATTCTTTTACAGGGAAGATTCCGCCCCCTGCCGCCGCCTGGCGAAATCCCTGGCACGCCTTGCCCGGAAATACCCCGCCGTGGAAAGCTTCGTGGTGGACCTGGAAAAACATCCCACGGCGGCGGGACAGTTCCTCGCCTACACGGTGCCGACCCTGACGCTGTATTACCGCGCCCGTCCGGTTTTCAAAAGGACCGACGACATTCTGCTGCCGGAAGTCGAGCGGCGCCTCGTCGAGGCCTCCGGACCCTGACGATGAGAGTCCGCCGGATCCCCCTCTCCGCCGCCGTCGTCCTCCTTCTTCTCTCCTGCGCCGGGCCGCCGGCCCTCATTCCGCCCCCCCTCACACCGCCGGCCCGGGATACGGCGGCCCCGGATACAGCGATTCCGCCGCTGGAGCAGACGCCGCAGGAGCCTCCCGCCGCCTCTCCTCCAGGGGATTCCGCCGGCCCGCCGGGGCCGGATCCGGCGGCGGAGGCCGCCGCCCTCCGGTTGCCGGGCTTTCCGGCTCCCGGCGGGACTCTGGCCTTCGCCGTCCCCAGGCCACGGCTCTGGTGGAGCGGCAGGCTGGATTCCGGAGCGCGGATCCAGCTGGCGTCCCGAAAGGACTTCGCCGAGGGGTCGATCCTGTTCGACCGGGAAAGCCCTGAGGGTTCGCTGGTCCTCGAGGAGGGTTTGGAGGAAAAGTCGATCCGCTATCTGCGGTACCGGTCGGCCCCGCCCGACGGGAGAGGTGGGAACTGGTCCGACCCGGTGGCGGTGACCTTCCGGCCCCTGGAGCTGCCGATGAAAACCGTTCTCGCTCCGGGGAAGACCGCATCCTTCAGCATGGGCAACAGGAACGGACCCGACCGGGAGAGGCCGGAGCATCCGGTGACGCTGACCGGACCCTACGAGATGGGCGTCGGCCCCCTGACCAACTCCCAGCTGGCGGAGATCATGAACCGGATGCTGGACTGCGGCCTCGCCGTCTTTTCCCGGGACCGCACGCTCGTCGGTCCGGGCGTCGTCTCCGACAGCCCGGGCGTCGTCTCCGACAGTTCGGGCGGGGCCGCCTACCTGGGGTTGAAGACGCTCAACTACGGTTTTCAGTTCGGGCTGGAGGAGCGAAACGGAAGGCTCCATCCCCGGAAGGGTCGGGAAAACCACCCCGCCGTGGGGATCTCCCGGCCCGGCGCGGAGGCGGTCTTAAACGCCCTGTCACTGTTTTTCGGCCGCAGGCCCGTGTATCCCGACCCCTCATCCGCCGCGCCCCCCGACAGGGAGGCCGATGGCTTCCGACTCCCCACCGAAGCGGAGTGGGAGTATGCCGCCCGGGGCGCCGGTCCCGGCCTCTTTCCCTGGGGGGGGACTTCCGTGGACCCGCGCCGGGCGAACTTTCTCCGAAGCGCAGACCCCTTCGAGACGACGCAGCCGGACCCCACCACCCGGGGAGGGCCGACTACCCCGGTGGGCTTCTACGACGGGAAGAAAAAGGGAGCCTTCAGCACCCTGCCCGGCGCCTCCCCTGCGGGACTCCTGGATATGCTGGGCAATGTCTGGGAATGGTGCGAGGATCATTTCGACCCCGGTTATTACGCCGCCTCCCCGGACAGAGACCCTCCCGGCCCCGGGTCGGGGGATTCCCGCAGCGTCCGCGGCGGGGCCTGGAACACTCCCCGGGCTGAGGTTTCTCCCGCGGCCCGGGGCTGGTACAAGCCCGAGGGTTTCAGCTACAGCATCGGTCTGCGCCCTGCCCGGAGCCTCGCCCGCTGAGGCGGTTCAGGCCCGGAAAGAAGCGGTCCTTTTTTAACGGCCCTTCCCGGCCGCCCGGAGCCTCGCCCGCCGAGGCGGTTCAGGCGGGCTGCAGGCCGTGCTTTTTTTCGATCCGTTCGTAGTGATCGATGACCCGGCGCACGTAGGCCCTTTTTTCCGAGTAGGGGCGATAATAGAAGGACCTTTTGAAACCGTAGACGACGATGTCCTTCAGCTTGCCCGGGGTGATGGGAAAATTGGCCAGAGCCAGGGCATACTCCCCGCAGACGGTGGTGTGGGACACCAGGCGGTTGTCGGTGCAGAAGCTGATGGAGAGCCGTTTCTCCAGCATCTTCCCCAGGGAATGGTCCCGGATGGACCGGAGGCTGCCGGTGGTCTGGAGGTTGCTGGTGAGGCAGACTTCGATGGTTATCCGGTTCTCGGCGATGTAATTGACCAGGTTGTCCACGTAGGCGCGCCGGTCCGTCACGGATTCCTGGCGGATCATGTCCTCGTCGAAGAGATGCAGCCCGTGCCCGATCCGGTCGGCATAGAGCCTCGTGATGGCCTGGAAGATGGATTCCGGGCCGTAAGCCTCCCCGGCGTGGACCGTCTTGCGCATGAAGTTTTTCGTCACGTAGCGGTAGGCCTCTTCATGGGCTCCGGCGGGAAAGCCGTGCTCGCTCCCCGCCAGATCGTAGGCCACCACCTGGATGTCACTCTCCCGCCGCAGCTTCACCACCGCCTTCGCCAGTTCCAGCCCCGCCATCTGGATGATTTCCTGCGGGGTGGAGTAGGGGTGCGCCTCGGAGAAAATCTTGTAGTACCGGGAAAAATGGGGATTGAAAAAGCGCATGGCGCAGACGATGATCCCGTATTCGAAGGGAGGCTCCTCCGGGGGGATCCGGGCGTTGATCTCGCCCCGGGCCTTTCTGAAGCCTGCGTCCACCGCCTCCATCACCCGTTCGAAGGAAAACCCCGGCCGCATGTGGAGCTGCGGGGCGAAACGGACCTCCACATACCGCACCCCCTCGGCGAAATTGTCCATGGCCAGCTCGTAGGCCACCCGCTCCAACCCCTCCGGGTCCTGCAGGACCTTTCCGGTCCAGGCGAAACCGGCGAGATATTCGTCCAGGTCCCTGTAGGAGGGCTTGAAGACCAGTTCCCGCAGACCTTCGGGACTGTGGGAGGGAAGGGAAATTTTTCTCTCCCGGGCCAGTTCGATCAGGGTGGGGAGACGCAGGGACCCGTCCAGATGGACGTGCAGATCGGTTTTCGGAATGTCCCGGATGAAATCGTTGCTTAAACCGCTCATAGGTCTTAAGATATCCTGGAAAGCGGGAAATGACAAATCCGGCGGCGGTGGGAAAAAAAGCCCTGTGTCTCTGCGCCCTGCTTGTGGGGGCGGCCTTTCCCCTCTTTTCCGGGGGTCCCCCGGGAGGGGCCGGGGAGGAGGTCCGGCTCCGGCTGAAGGTCTTTCCCCCCGGCGCGGCCCTGTGCGTCGACGGCCGCCCGGTGGAGCCGGAGCGGATCCAGGGCGCCGTTTCCAGTTATGTCCTCCCCCGGGGGGCCCGGGTTCTCCGCCTCCAGGCGCCGGGTTACCACCCGAAGACGGTCCGGGTCGACTTGACCGGGGATTTTCTGCTGGAGGAAAGGCTGGAACGGTCCGATTCCCGGATGCTGCTGCTGGGGGAAACCCCCACGGGGAGGATGCCCAAGAGCGTCGCCTTCTCTTCCGACGGAAAAACCATCGTCATCGCGCTGCTGGCGGAAAGAGGGGTGGATCTGGTGCCTGTGGAGGGCCTCGCTCCCCGGAGAAGACTCGATCTCAGCCCCCCGGAAAGCGGGGACCGGGGCTACGTGGAAGCGGCGCCGGTGCGGGGCCGCCGGGAAATCTGGGTTTCCCAGATGGACACCGGGCGGGTCCACTTTCTTCGGGAGGACGGCTGGGAGCCCCTGGGAAGCCTGGATGTGCAGGGCCGCTGGTCCAAGGTCATCGCCCTGTCCGCCGACGAGACACTGGCCTTCGTGTCCAACTGGCTGTCCCGGGACGTTTCCGTGGTGGATGTGGCCCGGCGCCGGCTGCTGCGGGTCGTCCCCGTTTCGGGAATCCCCCGGGGGATGGCGGCCACCGCGGACGGACGGTTCCTTTACGTGTGCCTCTTCGATACCGGGGACATCGACAAGATCGATCTGACGGATTTCAGGGTGACGAAGACCCTCCGCCTCGGACCCGGGGCGAAACGCCACATCGTGCTGGACGAAGGCCGGGGGCGGGGCTACGTGGGCGACATGGCCACCGGGAGAGTCACCTGTTTTTCTCTGGAGGACGACCGGGTCCTCTCATCCCTCTGGGCGGGGAGCAACCTGAACACCCTGGTCCTCAGCGGGGACGGCCGCTTTCTCTTCGCCTCCTCCCGGGGCAGGAACAACCCTGAATCCTACACCGAAAAGGGGCCGGAGTTCGGAAAGGTGTCGGTCATCGACACGCAGTCCATGACCATCGTCGACTGGCTCTGGGCCCGCAATCAGCCCACGGGCCTGGCCCTCTCCCCCGACGGCCGCCTCCTTGCCGTCACCGACTTTCTGGACGACAATCTGGAATTGTACGACATCTCCGCCCTCGGCGATGAGGAGGCGGTGGCTATGCCTCGCCGGCAAGCCGGGCCACCAGGTCCTTGAACCTGCGGCCCCGGTCGAACTCGTTCAGGAACATGCCGAAGGAGGTGCAGCCCGG
>JAKQWJ010000151.1 GCA_029562045.1 Spirochaetota bacterium
CTTGTGGAAGAGGAGTTCGTAGGGCATGAAGCTGTTGACGATGGCGTGGGCGTGCCGCAGCCGGGAGACGATGTGGCGCAGCTCGGCGCGCCGGACCAGGTACCAGTGCAGCAGGGTCTCCCGGGGGTTGTAGTTCCGGAAATGCATGTCCCGCACCATGCGCCGCATCATCCGCACATCGGTCCAGCGGATGAAGTCCCCCTGGTCGTCCTTCAGCTGGGCCAGGGTCTCGATGTAGACCTTGAACTTCGCCTCCGCCGGGACCCTGTCGGTCATGGGCTCGTAGAGACCGTGGAGGCTGTCCACCAGCAGGATGTCCCGGGGCCCCAGCCGGATGGTCCCGGAGGAGCCCTGCCGCCGGCCCGCCTTGAAGTCGTAGCGGGGCGTCTCCACCTCCTCCCCGGCCGCCAGGAGCCCCAGATGGCGGCTGAAGAGCTCCAGATCCAGGGCCTGGGGAGTCTCGAAATCGAAGTCCCCGTGAGGGTCCCGGGGATGGGAGGCGAGATCGAAGAAGTAGTTGTCTACGTTGATGGGGACCAGGCGCAGGCCCCGCTCCGCCAGGGCCTCGGCGATCTTGATGGTGGTGGTGGTCTTGCCCGAGGAGGAGGGTCCGGCGATGATGACCACCCGGAGGCCCTGGTCCAGCCGTTCCCCCAGCCCCTCCAACAGAGCCCGGATCTCCCGGCCGTAGAAATCCTCGCAGCGGGACACCAGATCCGGAAGCCGGCCCTCCCGCGCCGTCTCCCGGAGCAGGGCCAGGCTGTGGCAGCGGTTGTCCACCGCCCAGGACAGGGCCTCCCAGAGTTTGCGGTAGGGCACGTTTTCCGAGGAGTAGGTGAGGCTCTCCCGTTTGCTGCGCTTCAGGCTGTGCTCGTATCGGTAGAGGATATAGGCCTTGGCGGTGCGGGCGTGCCCACCTTCGATGAGCATCTTCTCCACCGTGTCCTGCACCTCCTCCACGGTGGGGGGGGACGGGGCAAGCCCCTCCGCGGCGTCCCGTTTCCGGCGCCGCTCCAGTTCGTCCACCACCCGGTCGGCGAGCCGTTCCGCCAGTTCCCGGTCCCGGCCCCCCACCGCCACGGCGGCCCGGAGGATGGCGAAGGAGATCTTTTTCCGGTCGAAGGGCACGAGCCGCCCGTCCCGTTTGATGATCCCGTCGATCATGTCCCCTCCTTCCGCCCCGTCCGGGGGGGCGGACCGATCTGTCCCGGGCGGCCGCCGGAATCGCCGCCCCGGGGTCACAGCTATAGCAGCGCTTTGCTCCGGATCTTTTCTCCCAGAAATGCGGCGAAATCCGGCAGGGGCATGTTGTTCATCTGCTCCCCCGCCCGGGTCCGCACCGAGACCGCCCCGGCATCCTTTTCATTCCCCCCCACCACCAGCATGTAGGGGATCTTCTCCCCCTGGGCGGAGCGGATCTTGGCGTTCATCCGGGAATCGGAAAGATCAGCCTCCACCTGAAAACCCTGATCCTTCAGGCTCCGGGCCACCCGGGCGGCGTAGTCCCCGAAGGCGGGGGCCACCGGGATGACCACCCCCTGGACCGGGGCGAGCCAGACCGGGAAGGCCCCGCCGTAGTGCTCGATGAGGACCCCGAAAAACCTTTCCAGGGAACCCAGAAGGGCCCGGTGCACCATGAAGGGCCTCTTCTCCCTGCCGTCGGCGTCCACGAACTTCATGTCGAACCTTTCGGGCATGTTGAAATCGAACTGGATGGTCGTCATCTGCCATTCCCGCCCCAGGGCGTCCTTTATCTTCAGGTCGATCTTGGGTCCGTAGAAGGCCCCGCCCCCCTGGTCCAGTTCGTAGTCCAGCCCCTGGGCGACCACCGCTTTTTTCAGGCTCTCGATGGCCGTGTTCCACAGCGCGTCGTCCCCGATGCTGCCCTCCGGCCGGGTGGCCAGATAGGCCTTGATGTCGGTGAAGCCGAAGTCCTCCCAGACCCGGAGGGAAAAGCGCAGGACCTCCAGGATCTCGCTTTCGATCTGGTCGGGGGAGCAGAATATGTGGGCGTCGTCCTGGGTGAAGCCCCGGACCCGCAGGAGGCCGTGCAGGACCCCGGAGCGTTCGTAGCGGTACACGGTGCCCAGCTCCGCCCATCGCAGAGGGAGGTCCCGGTAGGAGCGGGTCCTGCTCTTGTAGACCATGATGTGGAAGGGGCAGTTCATGGGCTTCAGGTAGTAGTCCTGGTCGTCGATCTCCATGGGGGCGTACATGTTGTCCTTGTAGAAACCCAGGTGCCCCGAGGTTTCCCAGAGCCAGGACCGGCCGATATGGGGGGTGAACAGGATCTCGTAGCCGTTGCGCCGGTGCCGGTCCCGCCAGTAGTCCTCCACCGCCTGCCGGATTCTTCCCCCCTTGGGGTGCCAGTAGATCAGGCCGGGGCCGGCGTCTTCGTGGACCGTGTAGAGGTCCAGCTCCCGACCCAGCCGCCGGTGGTCCCGTTTCTCCACCTCCGCCAGATGGTCCAGATATTCCTTCAGTTCCGCCGCGCTCCGCCAGGCAGTGCCGTAGATGCGCTGGAGCATCTTGTTCTTCTCGTCCCCCCTCCAGTAGGCCCCGGCGATGCTGAGGAGCTTGAAGGAGCCGGGGTCGATCTCCCGGGAGTTCTCCACATGGGGCCCCCGGCACAGATCGGTGAAGGCCCCCTGGGTATAGATGGACACCTCCTCGTTCTCCGGGATGGCGTCCAGGAGCTCGAGCTTGTAGGGCTGACCCTGAAAACGCTTCCGCGCCTCGTCCCGGCCGATAACCTCCCTCCGGAAAGACGCCCCCGACCGGATGATGTCCCGCATGGACTCCTCGATGCTCCTCAGATCCTCCGGGGTCAGATTCCGGGGCAGGTCGAAGTCGTAGTAGAATCCGTTTTCAATGGCCGGACCGATGGCGATTTTCGCCTCAGGAAACATCCGGAGCACCGCCTCCGCCATGATGTGCGAGGTGGAGTGTCGCAACGCATCCAGTTTCTGTTCCGTCCCTTTCATATTCCTTTCCTCTCCTTGGATGATACGATAAAAAAAGCCCTCGCGCTCGTCGCCCTACGTCTTCCCCCCGGGGATTGCACGTAAGGACGAAAAGCGCAAGGGCTCGCCATGGCGGGGCCCCGCTCTCCGCGGTTCCACCTTACTTCGGAGCTTTCCGAAAAACCCTTCGGGGCTCCGCACCTCATTATTCACCTGTCGGGCTCGGGAGGTGGTCTTCGTCTGCGCTCCTGCCGGGACCCTCTCAGCCGCGGGAATCCCTCTCTGTCGGCCAAAGTCTGCAGCTACTCGTCTCCGTCCACGCCTGTCACGGCATAAAATAAAAAAAACCCTTCGGGCTGTCAAGGGGAAAAACCCCCAAACCCCTCAGCCCCGGACATCCCGGACATCCCGGACACCCCCGGGAAGAACTCCCCGGGGCCTTTTTCCGGAAGCCTCAGAAAAAGGAGGCCCCCCAGAAGGCCACGGGAACCGAAAGGACCCCCAGGGCGGTGGAAACCAGGATCATCGTGCCGGTGAACTCCGGGTCCGCGCCGTAGCGGCTGGTGAGGACATAGGAGAAAAGGGCGGAAGGAAGGGCCGACCCGACGATGAACACCGGCCGCGCCAGGCCCTGGATCCCGAAGAGGAATACCGCCGCGACCCCCAGGAGGAAACCCGCCCCGGTCCGGAGGAAATAGCCCATGGCCAGATGGGAATCGAAGCGCAGCCGCCGTTTCGTCAGCGAGCAGCCCAGGGCCAGGGCCGCCAGGGAACCCATGCCGGAGCCGGCGAATTCGCAGACTTCAAGCGCCACCTGGGGGACGGGAACCTTCAGGAACCGGAACCCCATGCCCAGAAAGATGGAGAAGAAAAGCGGGGTCTTCAGCACCTCCAGGATCCTCCCCGCGGAAAAACCTCCGGTGACGATCATGACGGCTATGGCGATGGCGAAGGCCCCCTGCAGCTGGTCGTAGATGAGGACGATGTTCATGGCCTCGTTTCCGCCCCAGAGCTTCATCAGCGGGATCCC
Source organism: Spirochaetota bacterium (assembly GCA_029562045.1). Taxonomy (GTDB): domain Bacteria; phylum Spirochaetota; class Spirochaetia; order DTKZ01; family DTKZ01; genus JAKQWJ01. The sequence continues at coordinate 3,994 of JAKQWJ010000151.1, forward strand.
CAGGAATCCGGTGTTGTACATGATCACCGCCAGGAGATAGCTCCGGGGGTCGATTCTCCGGGTCCTGGTCCAGAGGAGCCCCAGGATGGTCAGCGCAATCACCACGAAACCCGCCGCGCCGCCGATCCGGAGAACCATTTCCCCCGCGACCGGGGAGCTGTACAGGGAGTGGAAGAACATCATCGGGGCGACGATATCCGCCAGGACCCGGAACAGGGTGTCGTCGGACACCGGCACCCGCTTCGCGTAGACGTATCCCACGGCGATGGTCAGGAACAGCGGCAGGAGAAGGAAGAAGACGGCTGCGATCATGGAGCCCCCCCTGATTCGGCAGGTTGGGCCGAGTATTCCGGATCGCGGAGAAAGAGTCAACGGAGGCGCAAAAAAACCGCCCCCGGGAGGGGGGCGGTCCGGGGGGAGTCCCGGGGAAGCCCCCCTAACCGTCGTCGCCGATGGCTTCCACCGGGCAGGACTCCATCGAGATCCGGGTGTCCTCCAGGTCCTCCGGGGCGGGCTGTTTTTTGACGTACGCCTTGGCGTCGCCGTTCATCGCGAAAACCTCCGGAGCGGTGTTGACGCAGAGTTCGCAGCCGATGCAGGTCTCGTCCACATAGTAGGCCCCGGGGACGCTGTTCGCGGTTCTATCATTTTTGTCGGCCATGGCCGGCCTCCTCGTGTTTTTTCTGTCACCCCGAATATACCGGACCCGCGGCGGAAAGGCCGTAACAATTATCACGCTTTTCCCGGCATCCGCATGGTTCTCATGGAGTTCAGAACCGCCAGAACCGCCACCCCCACGTCGGCGAAGACCGCCTCCCACATGCCCGCCAGACCGGCAATCCCCCCGGCCATGAAAAGAGCCTTCACCGCCAGGGCGAAGAGGATGTTCTGCAGAACGATGACCCGGGTCCGGCCCGCCAGGGTCAGAGCGTCGGGGATCTTCCGGGGGTCGTCGTCCAGGATGACGATGTCCGCGGTTTCCACCGCCGCGTCCTGGCCTATCCCGCCCATGGCGATGCCCGCGTCGGCCCCCGCCAGGACCGGGGCGTCGTTGATGCCGTCCCCGACGAAGGCCACCGCGCCGGCGGACTCTTTCCTGATTTCCGCCAGATGCAGGGCCTTGTCCTCCGGAAAGAGGCCGCCCCGGGCGTCGTCGATCCCCAGACTCCGGCCCACCTCCCGGGCCCTGCCCTCCTCGTCGCCGCTGAGCATGACAACCCGGATGCCCCGCCCCGTCAGGGCCTCCACGGCCCGGGCCGACTCCGGCCGGACCTGATCCCCCAGGTCGATGCGTCCGGCGTAGAAACCGTCCGCGGCGATGTGAACCTCCCCGCTTCCCGCCGGCGGGGCGGGAAGGTCCTCGGGGACGGAGACGCCCTCCTGCCGGAGAAACTCGGCGCTCCCCGCCAGGACCAGCCTCCCTTCCACCTCGGCCCGGATTCCCATGCCCGGAACCTCCCGGAAAACCGAAGGCGGGGAAAGCTCCTGTCCGTGGGCGGCCCGCAGGGAGCGGGCGATGGGGTGGTTGGAGCCGGCGTCGGCCCGGGCCGCCAGTTCCAGAAGCCCCGGGGCGAACCACCCGTTTCCCCGGGGACCCGACGCCGGGGTCCCGTCGGGGGCCTCCCTCTCCCGCTCCCCCTCTCCGGCGGGGTGCACCCCCAGGACCGCGAAATTCCCCCGGGTCAGGGTGCCGGTCTTGTCGAAGACGACGGTGTCCACCCGGGCCAGCACATCGATGAAATTGGAGCCTTTGATCAGAATTCCCCGGCGGGCGGCGGCTCCGATGCCCCCGAAATAGCCCAGGGGGATGCTCACCACCAGAGCGCAGGGGCAGGAGATGACCAGGATGGTCAGGGCCCGGTACAGCCAGTCCCGGAACGCCTGGCCCGGAAGGAGAAGCGGGGGCAGAACCGCCGTCAGCAGGGCCACCGCCAGCACCGCCGGCGTGTAGTACCCGGCGAACCGGGTCATGAACCTTTCGGTCCGGGACTTCCGGGCGGAGGCCTCCTCCACCAGACGCAGGATCCGGGCGGCGGTGGATTCTCCGTACTCCCGAACCACTCGGACCGACAGGAGACCCAGACCATTCACCGTTCCCCCCAGGACCTGCGAACCCGGAGCCGCCTCCCGGGGGACAGGCTCGCCGGTGACCGCGGCGGTATCCACCCAGGAAGAGCCCTCCAGCACCACCCCGTCCAGCGGTATCCTCGCCCCCGGACGGACCAGCACCGTCTCCCCTGCCCGGACCTCCTCCGGATCCACCCGGAGGGTTTTCCCCTCCCGGAGAACCTCGGCGTAATCCGCCTTCAGCGCCAGAAGGGCCTTGATGGAGCGGCGCGACCGGGCCAGAGACAGCTCCTCCAGGAATTCGCCGAAGCGGTAGAAGAGCATGACCCCCGCGGCCTCGGAAAAGGCCCCGATGGTCAGGGCCCCTGCGGTGGCCACGGTCATGAGGAAGTTCTCATCGAAAACCCTGCCATGCCGCAGGCTCCCCGCCGCCGCCCGCAGGACCCGGAACCCCGCCGCCAGCCAGACCGCGATGAACAGGGCGGGTCCCAGGGCGCGTCCCGCGCCGAAGGCGGTCCCGTAGAGGGCGGCGAAGAGGAGGATGGCCAGGACCTCCCGGCGGTTCCGTGTCCTTTCCCGCGCCTCCTCCCCCTCCGGGATTCCGCCCCCGGGGGCGGAGATTTCCACCTCCGGCTCCAGGCGGCGGATCTCCTCCCGGACCGCCTCCATGTCGTCGGTGTCGATGGTCAGGCTGGCGGAGGCGAAGCTCAGGGACGCGTAACGCACCGTGGTCATGGAATTGATGCGCTTCTCTATTCGGGCCGCGCATTCCGCGCAGTCCAGGTTCTTCACCTGGTAGGTGGTCATCGTTTCTCCTCCACGTGTTCCAGGCCCTGCCGCAGGATCGACGCCACATGGTGGTCGCTGAGGGAGTAGAAGATGGTCCTTCCCTCCCGCCGGTATTTCACCAGATTTTCCAGCCGGAGAATCTTGAGTTGATGGGAAACCGCGGAAGGCGACGCGGCGAGGGCCGCGGCCAGATCCTGGACGCAGAGTTCCGACCGGAGGAGGGCCTGCAGAATTTTGAGCCGGGTGACGTCGCCGAAAACCTTGAAGAAGGCCGCCGCGGCCTGGAGAGTTTCCTCCCCCGGGAGTCCGTCCCGGATCCGGGTGGCGGTCCCTGGCCCTGCAGATGCCGCCGTCCCTGTCGCCGTCCCTGTAGCCGCCCCTGCAGTCGCCCCTGTAGCCGTCCCTGCAGTCGCCCCTGTAGCCGTCCCTGTCGCCGCCGAGGCTGGATGGGTTACCCGGGGAACAGCCGGGACCGCAACCGGGGAAGCTCTCCCGTCGGGAACGGGCCGTTTCCGGCGGACCGGGGTTTTTCCCGAAACCGCCGCAGCCTTCATGTAAACCTCATATATGAACAGTTATTCATGTGTTTAAAATAGCGCGTCTTTCCCCCTCCCGTCAAGCTCTCCGAGCGCCTTGTCGTCAGCTTCCCCGGGCTGCCATCCCCTGATGCCGCCCGGCTGCCGCCCCCCACCGTCGCCCCTCCGGGGTTTCAGCCCCAGAGGGCCGTTCCCATCGCCGCCCCGCCGGCGACTCAGGGCCGGGGCTCCACCAGGGGCACGAACCTGACGGGAATGAGGCTCCGCATCACCGGCTCTCCTCTGGAGTCCCGGGTGACCAGCGCCAGTTCCTGGGCATCGTAGGGCCCGCCCAGGGGAAGGATCATCCGGCCCTCCGGTGTCAGCTGTCGCACCAGTTCCCCGGGCAGCGCCGCCGCGGCGGCGGCGACCAGGATCCTGTCGAAGGGGGCCTCCCGGGGCAGACCCCGGGCTCCGTCGCCGGGAAAGAACCGGGCCTTTTCGTAGCCCAGTCTCCGAAGCCTCTCTTCCGCCTCCTCCCGCAGGGAATCCACGATTTCAATGGAATACACCTCCGCCCCCATCTCCAGCAGCACCGCAGTCTGGTACCCGCAGCCGGAGCCTACCTCCAGAACCTTGTCCCCGGGGCGGAGATCCAGCATTTCCGTCATATAGGCCACGATATAGGGCTGGGAGATGGTCTGACCCCGGCCGATGGGGAGAGGACGGTCCTGGTACGCAAAAAGCCTCTGGGATGGGGGGACGAACTCATGACGGGGCACCCGGCGCATCGCTTCCAGAACCCGGGGGCTGGTGACGCCCCTCTGAAGTATCTGCCGCTGGACCATTCTTTCCGCTTCCTTCATGCCATCCTCACCGTGACCGGCGAACCGGGGGGGCCGAATCGGGAAAGCCCCTCCCGTCCAGGGCTTTTTCCAGCCGGGCGCAGAGGGAATGGAGGAGTTTGATG
>JAKQWJ010000160.1 GCA_029562045.1 Spirochaetota bacterium
GTGTCCAGCCGGTCCCGGAGCAGCGCGGAAAAACTCGCCGCCGCCGTCCAGCCCGCCGCCCGGGTCTACGACCGCTACGAGGACATGCTGGACGATCCCGCCGTGGACATCGTGTCCCAGTGCATGCCCAACTACCTGCACGCCCGGGAATCGGTCCTGGCGCTGCGGGCGGGGAAACACCTGATCCTGGAGAAGCCCGTGGCCGTTACCAGCGAGGAGCTGGCCGAACTGCGGGCCGCCGCCGGGAAGTCTCCCGCCAAAAGCGTGGTGAGCTTCGTCCTGCGCTGGCACCCCCTGGTGGTCAATCTGAAGAGCCTTCTGGACCGGAAGGCCATCGGCGACATCTATCATGTGGAAATGGACTACTGGCACGGAATCAAGCCGAGCTTTTCCAGCTATGAATGGATACGAAAAAAGGAGTTCGCCGGAGGGGCGATGATCACCGGGGGCTGCCACGCCGCCGATCTGGCCCGGCACCTGAAGGGGGAGGCGGCGGAGGTGTTTGCCTATTCCACGGGCAGGCGCTCCGATTTCGATTACCCCACCACCTACGTGGCGCTGGTGAAGTTCCGGGACGGGACGGTGGGCAAGGTCTCCGCCTCGCTGGACGGCCTGGCCTTTCCCTATCAGTTCAACATCGACCTTCTGGGAACCGGCGGCGCCATCAGGGACAACAGGCTCTTCTCCCGGGACCTGGTCCCCAGGCAGAGCGGCTGGATGGAACTGCCCTGCGCGACCCCCAACTCCGGGGCTGTGTCCCACCATCCCTTCAAGGAGGAGATCGACGACTTCGTGGACCACATCCTCCACGACAAGCCCATACTCTCCGACATTCCCGACGCCTGCAAATCCATGGAGATCGCCCTGGCCGTCACCCGGTCCGCGGAGACGGGAAAGCCCGTAAGCCTATGACGAGCCGCCGCATCGCCGGGATGACCAGCCCTGCATATGCCGAAGCCGCCGGGGAGGCTCCGGGGATCATCATCCCCCTGGGCTCCGTGGAAGTGCTGGGAAACCACGGCCCTCTGGGGGCGGACCTTTTTGTCGCCGACGCGGTGTCGGAGGAGATCGCCCGGCGCAGCTCCTTCCTCATCGCCCCGGCAATCCCCTACGGAGACACCCTGGAGCTGGAGGGCTGGCCGGGGACGGTCCATGTGCCCGGAGACACCCTGGCCGCCCTGTATATCGCCGTGGCCCGCTCCCTGTCCGGTCCGGGAAGGGGGCCGAAGAGGGTCGCCTTTCTGGCCTGCCACTCCCTGAACATCCGGGCCGCCGATGCGGCCTGCCGGAGACTCCGCGGTGACGGGGTCCCGGTCTGCATTCTGGACTGGTGGAAGACCGCCTTCCAGGCGGGGGACGAGCTGGCTGCGGAAAGGCCCGACCTCTTCCCGCCGGTGGAAAACGCCCCCAAGGGTCATGGGGGGGACATCATCACCAGCGTGGTGATGGCCCTGCGGCCCGAAACCGTGGACTCCGCCGCCGCGGCCAACGAGGTTCCCAAGCCGGGGCTGGCCTTCCATGGTCCCCGGACCGCCACCTCCGGGGGGCCCTTCTACACCTACGGAACCTTCGCCGATTACTGCGACACCGGAGCCTGGGGCGACGTGTCCCGGGCCTCCGCCGGGAAGGGGATGGCCATCATCCGGAGGGCCGCGGACAGGTCGGCGGAGTTTCTGGCGGAGTTCGTCCGGAATACCTGAAGGGCTCCCGCCGCCGGGGTCGAGCCGCCCGGGAAGCCTCGTCCCGGGAGGGCCGGAGGAGGCGTCCCGGGGCATGGGGGCGGGCATCGTCGACGTGCGCGACGCTTCCGTCGTCCGGCGAACCTGGGGCCTCGTCCCGGGAGGGTCGGAGGCTCCCCCGGGGGTCGGCCCGGGAAAAGTTCCCCGCCGATCCGGTGAATCGATTGACACTCCCGCCGTTTCTGTATATTTTCCGATCAGAGACACTTTTTCAGGGGGATTTTTCTTATGAAAGTCGCAATAAACGGTTTCGGCAGGATCGGGAGACTGGTCTTCCAATCCATGGTGGAGCAGAAGCTC
>JAKQWJ010000166.1 GCA_029562045.1 Spirochaetota bacterium
CGGCCGCATTATCCGTTTCTACCCCGAGAAGCTGGGCGGCTCTCTCCGCAGCTCCCAGTCTCTGAAAACCTACGCGGGATGGTTCGCCGCCCGGAGGTTTCCGGGCCTTTACCGCCTGGCCCCCTCGCCGGTGGCCACGGGCATTCCCGAGCCCCCCCGGGGAATCTGGGAGGCTCTTCCCCGAAGCTCACCGCCGCCCCGGTTCCGGGCCCTCCCCCTTCCCGGCCTCTCCGACAGGGCCGCTCTGGTCCGGCGGCTGGTGGACGGGTTCCTGCGGGAAATCAGGCGCGCCCGCACCCCCGAGGACCTTTCCCCCTTCGCCCGGGACCTGGCCGAGGCCGTCGAGCCCGACCTGACCTTCGGCCCGGGGGATGTCCCCCGGACCGGAACCGGCGGCGGTTTTTCCGAACCGCTCCGGGAGAGCCTGGCCGCCTTCGCCGAGTCCCTTCTTCCCTTCGGGAGGACTTCCCGATGACCGTGCCCCTTCTGGAATCGAATCTCCGGAGCCTGGCGGCGATGGACCCGGCCCTGGCGGCGCGGGTGAGGTCCAGCGCTCCGGACCGGAACCTGCGGTTCCAGCGCTCCCGCAGCGGCCGCCCTGTGGCGGTGAGCCCCGGCCCCTCCGGTCCCCGGGCCCTGCATTCGCTGGTGGATCCCGAAAAGGAGGGCCGGAGGCAGCGGGAGACCCTGCCGCGGGAGGGCTTTTTTCTTTTTCTGGGTCTCGGCTGCGGTTACCAGGTCCTCCCCTTTCTCTATCCCCCGGGAGCCTCGGGGCTTCTGGTCCTGGAAAAAAGTCCGGCCTTCCTCCGCGCGGTTCTGGAGGCGGTGGACCTCCGTCCCCTCTTCGCGGACCCCCGGGTCCGGATACTGGTGGATCCCAGTCCGGAGGAACTGCGGGAGACCCTCCCCGCCCTCTACCTTCCCGCCCTGTCCGGGGGCTTTCACACCCTGCCTCTGCGTCCCCGGGTGGAAAGCGAGGCTGACTTCTTTCGGCCCCTGGCGGGGGTTCTGCAGGAGAGCCTCTGTCTCCTGTCCCGGGATTTTGCGGTGCAGTCCCGGTTCGGGAAAAAGTGGTTCGTCAACACCCTCACCAATCTGGAGGCGGCGGAGAGGAGCATCCCCCTTCCCCCGGCCGGGCCCCTGACGGTGGTCACCGCGGCGGGCCCTTCGCTGGAGGAGGGACTGGACAGGATCCGGGAAATCCGGGGGGACTGCTTCCTGCTGGCCACCGACACGTCCCTCCCCGTCCTTCTGAAAAACCGCCTCACCCCGGACCTGGTTGTTTCGATCGACTGCCAGCACGTGTCCTACCATCACTTCATGCAGGGTTTCCCCCGGGAGCTGCCCCTGGCCCTGGATCTGTCCTCCCCGCCGATCCTTTCCCGGATGGGCCGGAAGGTGTCCTTCTTCGCCGGGGGGCATCCCTTCTCCCGCTACCTGAGCAGGCACTGGCGGCGGTTTCCGGCGGTGGACACCCGGGGGGGGAACGTGACTCACGCCGCGGTCTCCCTGGCTGACCGGCTGGGGGCGCGGCGGATACTGCTCTTCGGAGCGGATTTTTCCTGTCCCGACGGGAAGAGCTACGCCCGGGGCGCCTGGCTGTACCCCTACTTCCGGTGCCGGGAGACCCGCTGCGCCGGACTGGAGAGCCGGTTCTTCCACTTTCTTTTTCGGGACCCGGAAACCCGGAAAGAGGGCCGGACCTACACCACCCCCCTGATGCGGGGGTACCGGGACATGCTGGAGGAGGCTTCGGGCCGTCTGGGTGCGGAACTTCTTCC
>JAKQWJ010000171.1 GCA_029562045.1 Spirochaetota bacterium
TCGGCGTCCCTGTCCCGGGCCATCGGGAAATTCCGCCGACGCTTCAGGGAAATGGAGGAGCGGATGAAGGAGATGGGCCTCGGGCCCGCCCCGGAGCACTTCGACCTGATGGACAGGCTCTGGAACGAGGTGAAGGCGGGGGAGAAGACCGCAGCTCCCTGAACTAGGCTCCGCGGGGTCTCGGGCGCCCGGGACGGTTCATGGGCCGTCCGGAGGCCCCGGTTTCAGGGGCGCCCTCGCCGGTTTCAGCGCGGGCGGCGCCCCGGTTTCTGGAGGGTTTGCACAAGCGGGGCCGCCCCCCTGCCCCTCGCCGGTTTCAGCGCGGGCAGCGCCCCGGCCCGCCCCGGCCTTCGGCCGCCTTCAGCTCTCGGCGGGCTTGAACCGGTTCCCGATGAGGTTCACCGTCACCACCAGCAGGGTGGACACCCCGATCATGATGATCCCCAGGGCGGACAGCCGCCCCCAGAGCCCGTCCTCGGAGAAACGCAGGATCTGCACCGCCAGCACCTCCGTCCCCGGACGGGACAGGACCACCGACAGGGTGAGTTCCCGGAAGAACATGGTGGCCATCAGCACCCAGCCGGAGGTTATCCCCGGCACCAGCAGGGGCAGCACGATGCGCCGCAGGGTGGTGAGGTAGGAGGCCCCGGAGACCAGGGATGACTCCTCCAGGTGGCTGTGGATCTGGATGAAGGCACTGGTGATGGGCCTGATGCCGTAGGGCATGTAGGTGGCGATATAGCCGATCAGGAGGGCCCAGATGGTGGCGTACAGCGGGGTCCTGACGAAGAACCACATGAAGCCCACCCCGATGACGATCCCGGGAAAGGAGAAGGACAGAAAACTCAAGGTCTCCAGGAGCCCCGCGCTCTTGGTCTTAACCTTGACAATCACATAAGCCACGAAGACCGACAGGGTAACCCCCAGGCTGGCGCCGAAAACCCCCAGAAAGAGGCTGTTCTTCAGGGACAGGAGGGAGATGGGGTCCTTCAGCACCGCCGTCCAGTGCTTGAAGCTCATGGCGGCGAAGGCCCTGGCCCCGGGCACCATGGAGTAGGGCACCAGGGAGATGTAGAAGAGGGCCGCCACGGGCAGGACGATCAGCACCAGGGACAGGAGCCCCAGGATGATGAACAGGGGGACCTTCGCCCTCTTCAGCCTGATGACCGTGGGCTTGTAGCCCCGGCCGGAGATGGTGACAAACCTCTCCCCGGCGGAGGTGAAGTACCGGTACAGGTAGATGAGGCCAATGGAAGCGGCCAGGACGCTCATCCCCACCGCCGAGGCCATCCCGTAGTCGGCCTGAAAGCCCGTGGAGATCATCTGGTAGAGATGGGTGGCCAGAACGTAGATCCTGCCGGGCATGCCGATGACCGAGGGGACGGCGAAGGAGGCCAGGCAGCGGATCACGCAGAGGACGAAGGCCGCCAGTATGGCGGGCCGGAGAACTGGCAGGGTGATCCGCCGCAGGGTCCGGGAGTTCCCCGCCCCGCAGACCCGGGAGGACTCCTCCAGGGCCACGTCGAAGGAGGCCATGGCGGGGGCGATGATGAGGTAGGCGATGGGCAGGTCCAGAAGCCCCTCCACCAGGATCATCCCCGGCATGGAGTAGATGCTCAAGGGGGCCTTGTCCAGGGAGAAGAGCTGCTTCAGGATCAGGTTGAAGATCCCGTTGGAGGGGTTCAGCAGCAGCACCCAGCTCACCGAGAAGAGGATGTGGGGGATCATCATGGGAACCACCGGGATGATCTTGAACAGAAAGCGGAAGGGCATGTCGGTCCGGTTGTTCAGGTAGGCCAGAAAGAGGGCCAGGACAGTGGCCAGGGTGGCCGAACCCAGGACGAAAACGAAGGTGTTCCCCATCACCTCCAGCAGGGCCGGGTCGGTGTAGGCCCCGATATACTTGGACAGGGTGAAGTCTCCGGTGGCGGTGAGCCCCGTGGAGAAGCTCCCGAAGACCAGCATGATAACCGGGCAGACGGTGAGAAAGCCCACCACCACGATGAGACCCCAGGTCAGTTTCCCGTGTCTGTGTGTCATGGCGGCGCCTAGGCCGGAACCAGCAGGAGGTGCCGGGGGCTTACCCGGAAGCTCACCTCCTCCCCCTCGGCCAGCTCCGTTTCCGGACCCAGCTGGGCCATCAGATTCTCGTCCCCCGCCCGGATCTCCCCCTCGTAGGCGTCGCCGATGAAGACCAGGGACGCGACCCGGCCGCGGATCACATTGTCCCCCTCTTCACCTCCCCGGGCAGGATCGATAAACTCCGGCCGCAGACAGAGGGTGACCTTTTCGCCCAGGGGGAAGTCCGCCTTCCGGCAGGCCAGGAGCCCCAGGGAGGACTCCACCACCGTGGCATCCTCCCGCTGCTCCTTTACCACCGCCGGCACCAGATTGGCCCGGCCGATGAAGTCCGCCACGAAGCGGTCCTCGGCGTCGAAGTAGATCTTTTTCGGGCCCCCGATCTCCACGATCCGGCCGGACCGCATCACCGCGATGCTGTCCGACAGGGCCAGGGCCTCCACCCGGTCGTGGGTCACATAGACCGCGGTAATCTTCAGTTCCCCCAGAAAGGTTTTCAGGTCCTTCCGGGTCTCCTCCCGGAGCTTGGCGTCCAGGTTGGACAG
>JAKQWJ010000217.1 GCA_029562045.1 Spirochaetota bacterium
GCTTGACCACCCCGGGGCCGCCGATCCCCCGGGCGGTAACCGCCATGATGTAGGGCTTGCGGAACTCCTCCTGCAGCAGGACCTTCATGCTGCGGATGGAGCCGGCGATGCCGCCGATGAAGCCCACCAGGACCGGCAGCAGCATGTGGTGGAGGCGGTCCGAGACCCGGCCCAGGAAGCCCAGGGAATCGTAGCCCACGCTGGTGGCTCCCCCCAGGGGAAAGAGTCCGGTCCCCGCGGCGAAGAGGAGGCCCAGCAGGGCCAGAAAAAAGGAGGGAGCGGAATACAGGACCAGGGTGACCAGATTCACCGCCCGCTCCAGCCCCCGCCGGGGCCTGTAGGCGAAGTAGAAGGCGATGGGGTAGGCGGCGGCGAAGGAGAAAAGGAGGGAGAAGAGATTCAGGAAAACCGTGTTCCAGATCCGGGAGCCGATGAGCTTCAGGATGGGCTGGCGGTAGGAGAAGGACATCCCCAGGTCCCCCTGGAGCAGGACCTTCCGGAGCCAGTGCAGAAACTGCAGGTAGAATGGCTGGTCCAGGCCGAACTCCCGCCGGTAATGGTCGATGAGTTTGGGGTCGATCTCCGGGTTCTGGTAGTAGGCGGAGAAGAAGTCCCCCGGGGCCAGACTCATGAAGAAAAAGAAGAAGAAGATGGTCACCAGAAGAATGGGAACCATGGCCGCCGCCCGCCGGAGGATGAAGACGAGAAGGGGATGCCGCCGGAAAAATGCGCCGATTCCGCCCATGAAGCCCTTCACTTCAGATAGATCCGCCGGAAGCCGTCCCCGATGGCCCGGCGGACATCCCAGTTGATGTTGCCCCAGCGGTCGTAGACCGCCGCGAAGGTGTAGCGCCGGAATATGGGGACGATGACCATCTCATCCAGCAGGGTGCGCTGGAACTCGTCGTACAGCGCCTGCACCCGGTCTTCGTCGTAGGTGTAAATGAGCTTCCCGTAGATGTCGTCGATCCGTCTCTCCCATTCCCGGGAGGGGGTCTTCTGTTTCGGGTTCCAGTAGTGGAGGTTCCCGTCGGACCGCCAGACATTGTACCACTGCTCCGGAAAGGTGGGAAAGCCGAGGCCCGCGAGCCAGGAGTCCCAGTCGTGGGTGTTCAGAAGCTTCTGGGCCACCACGTTGAAGTCCACGATCTGCAGGGTGGCCTTGATTCCCGCCTTGCGGAGGTCGGTGATGATGATGTTCAGGTAGTCGTGCAGGACCGTGTCCTGGCTGTGGGTCATGATGTCGAAGGCCACCGGGCTGCCTTCCCGATCCTCCAGGACCCCGTCCCCGTCCTGGTCCCGGAAGCCCGCCTCCGCCAGCAGTTCCCGGGCCCGCTCCGGGTTGTAGGAGTAGGGGGAGGCCAGGAGGGGGTTGTAGTACCGGTTGTATTCGGAGATGACATGGTACAGGGGCTCCGCCAGGCCGTTGATGGTCTGGCTGATGATGGTCTCCCGGTCCACCAGACAGGACACCGCCTTCCGGAACAGGGGGTCGGTGAACCAGGACAGCTTGGCGGGGCTTATGGCCCTGGGGTTCTGGTTGAAGATCAGGCAGGGGTAGCTGTCCGCGGGGCCGCCGTTCCAGATGGTGTAGCCCCTGGCCTCGGCGTCGGGGACCAGGGTGGCCAGGTCCTTTCCCCGCAGGGAGTAGGAGTCCAGCTCCCCCTTCTGGAACTTCAGAAGCTCCGCGTTGGCGTCGGGGGTGAGGGTGAGGATTATCCTGTCCAGATAGGGGAGGGGGTTTCCCGCCTGGTCCTTCATCCAATAGTGGGGGTTTCTCTTGAAGATGAGTCTTTCCCCGGGGACATTTTTCTCCAGCAGGAAGGGGCCGTTCCCCACCAGCGCTTCGGGAGGGGTGTCCACGCCCCAGAGGTCCATCACCGCTTTCTTGCCTTTCTTCTTCACCGGCTCCCAGATGTGACGGGGAACGATGTTCGACGCGTTGACCATCAGCACCGGGTTCTGGACCACCCGGGGGAAGACGTATTTGAAGCCCAGACGGTCGATCTTCTCCAGCAGGATCCGCTTTTCCGTGCCGTCGTGCATCCTGACGAACTGGCCCTGGGCCCCCACGGGGTAGATCTCCGGGTCCCCCCGGATCTCGTCGTACCAGAAGACCATGTCGTCGGCGGTCATCTGGACCCCGTCGCTCCAGAAGATGCCGTCCCGGAGGCGGCAGACCAGCTCCATGAAGTCCCGCTTCTCGTCCACCCGGATCTCGAAGCTGTCCACCAGGAAGCCCGTCCACTCCCGGGTGTCGGAGTCGTAATCGAAGAGGTAGTCCAGCATCAGCCCCGTCACCGTCAAATGGGTGCCGTCCAGGTTCGAGAAGGGGTTGTAGCTTTTCGGCTCCTCGGCGTAGGTGTCGTGCCAGGTCCCCCCGGGTTTGCCGATCTCCCAGCGCAGCGGCAGTTCCAGGCGCCGGGTCCCGGGGATGTCCTTTACCGAGATGGTCAGGGGGCTTTCACCCGCCATCTTCTCCGGAGGCTCGGCGCAGTTGAGCACGGCCGGCAACGTCACGCTGACGACCTCGGCGGCCGCCGGG